>JBICIB010000488.1:0-5450 GCA_043101415.1 Planctomycetota bacterium JB042
CTTCCGATCTGCGTCGTCGTCGCAGAGGCACTCGCGCTGGCGGTCGACCATCCGGCTCGCCAGCCAGACGCACGGGTCGAACCACCACGCGATCTGCAGCAGACGCTGACCGAGCTGCTGCAGGACGTCGCCGCGCCGCACGTGGTGCAGCTCGTGCAGGAGGATCCACCGGCGCTCGGCCGGCGCGAGCGTCGCGGCGAGCCCGAGCGGGAGCGCGACGACCGGACGGAGCACGCCCCAGGTCGCCGGCGACGCCAGCTCCTCGCTCTCGACGCAGCGGACCGTCCTCCGGACGCCGATGTCGCGCGCCAGCCGCGCGCACTCGTCGGCGAGGGGGCCGTCGACGGGGAGGGCGCTCCTCACCAGGCGCCGCGCGCGGAGCTGATGCCGCACGAGTCCGCCGAGCAGCGCCGCCGCGACCGCCGCCCAGACGAGGGCGAGCCACGCCCCCGGGGTCGGCCGGACGCCCGGGGTCGCGGAGGCGTGGACCGGCCCGGCGTTCGCCGGCGCGCGCTCGACGGCCGGGTCGCCGGTCAGGACGACCTCGACCGGACCCGCCTCGGCCGGGACCTCGGGGAGCGGACCGATGCGATCGGCGAGGAGGTCGACGGGGCGCGCGAACGCGGGGACGGAGAGCGACGCCGGCAGGAGTCGCTCGAGCGGGAGGACGAGCACGACGAGGGCGGCGGCGAAGAGCGGCGCGGTCAGCCGGAGCCGGGCGCGAAGGACGAGGAACGCCGCGAACGCGACGGCGAGCACGCACGCCGACACCAGGCCGCGCTCGAGCATCCAGCGCAGCAGCCCGTCCGCGAGACGATTCCAGACCTCGACGGTCAACCGACGGTCACTCCTCGGCGTCCTCCCGCTCCTTGGCGGCGATCAGCTCCTTCAGCTCGGCGAGGTCGTCCGCGCTGAGCCGGCTCTGCTTCACCATGTAGGCGAGCAGCGGGCCGACCGTCCCCGCGGTCGCCCCCTCGAGCAGGGCGTCCGCCTCGTCGCGCAGCACCTCGAGCGCCGACTCGGTGGGAGAATACAGGAAGCTGTTCCCGACGCGGGTGGTCCGGAGGAACCCCTTCTCCACCAGCCGCCGCAGGAGCGTCTTGACCGTGCTGGTCGACCAGCCGTCGGACGCCGCCAGCGCCTCGACCGCGTCGCGGGCGGCGCACTCGCCGCGCTCGTGGACGACCTTCCAGACCTTCCTCTCGGCCTTCGTGGGGGTCTCGGACGGGGCTCGGCTCATGGGGTCCTCCGGGGCGTCTACGGCCGTAGACGATCATACCCGAGCGTCAACGGACGGGGGCGCCGTCGGTTCGGGGAATGCACGGGAATCCGGCGGGGACGCGGGAAACGCGAGATTCGGGTGTTACGGCCGGCCCGGTCGCGTGACTTCCGTGCGCGGTGACGGGACACGAGGAGTGGCGAGGAATGGCCGAGTCGCACTGCCGGGAATGCGGGTGTTCGCTGGGCGCCGAGAACGACGGGACTCCGCCGGACGAGGCCGGGGACTCGCTCTGCGCGGGCTGCCGAGAGCGGCCGCACGGGCAGGATCGACGCCCCCCGCTCGTCCTCGCCTTCGACAGCTACCACGACGGCTGGTTCCACTTCCGCTGCCCCAAGCGGCACTGCCGCCGACCGCTCCGGGTCCGACAGGTCGTGCCCGACGAGATCCTCGTCTGCCCTCGCCGGCGGTGCCGGGCCGAGATGCGGCTCATCACCCGCGAGCAACGCGCCGCGCTCCGCCGGCAGCGGCGCGAGCGGGAGGAGGAGTCGCGCCGGCTGCTCGAGAGCCACGGCGCCTCCGTCCCCGACCAGATCGCCGTCCTGGGCCGGCCGCAGTCGGGGAAGACCGTCTACCTGTCCGTTCTGTACCAGAACCTCTGGCGCGGCGCCGGCGACCTCCGCGCGTGCTCGACGGACGGGGAGAGCCACCGCACGCTGCTGGAGCAGTACGCGTCGATGACCCGGGGGGAATGGCCCGAGGGCGGACAAGGGACGCTCGACGTGCGCCGGCTCGACTGGTCGATCGAGTACCGCGACGCGATGCTTCACCTCTCCACGATGGACTATCCCGGGGAGGTCTATCGCAAGGTGTTCTTCGAGAAGCGCCTCGACCAGCCCGAGTGCGTGACGCTGTTCCGGCAGGTCGAGTCCGCCATGGCGGTGATGCTGCTGCTCGATCCGATGCAGGCGCTCGCGGACGAGCTCGACATCGTCGACCTCGAGTACTCGTGCGTCCAGGTGGTCGAGCACCTGCGCACGAAGGGGCTCGCGAGGAACTTCGTCGTCGTGCTCACGAAGCGCGACCAGAACGCGGCGCTGCTCGCGCAGCACGGCGGGCCGAGGGCGTTCCTCCGCCAGCGGCTCCCGCGGCTCGCGACGGCGGTGCCGGAGGTCCCGGTCCTCAGCCTCTGCGCGATGCCCGAGGCGAGGGACGCGCACGGCGTCGTCCGGCGGAACGCGGAGCAGCAGACGATCCCGCAGCCGCTCCCCGGCGGGGAGCCCCAGGTCCTCGTCCCGCTTCGGAGGCTCCTCGAGGGGATCGATCCGGACCACCTCGACTTCCTGTCGGGTCCGGACCGGCGGTGAGGGACGGCCCATGTCCCGCACCTGGCACCTGTTCGGAAACGACGGCCGCCGCTACCGGACCCTCGACCACTCGCCGGACCTCGATCCGGACGTCGCTTCCCGGCTCGAACGGTTCTCCTGGGGCCAGGCCCGGAGCGCCGACTACCTCGGCACGCTCGATCGCGAGCCGGCCCTCTGGGTGGAGCCGCTCGGCGACGGTCGCCACGCGGTGACGCGCGTCCTCCAGGGCGAGAAGGACGCGGCGGGGCGCTGGTCGCAGACGTTCCTGACCCTCGTCGTGTCGAGCGACGAGTGGGCGCACTCGATCTCGACGTCGCTCACGCGGTTCTGCGGCGACGCGCGGACGTGGCGCGTGACCGACCGGATCGCGGTCGCCGGTGCGCGCGGCGTCGCGCCGCCCGAACCCGGGTCGCGGGTGCTCGATCCGGACCGGCTGTCGGCGCTGGTTCGCCAGGCGCTCGACGGCGGCGCCCCGGTCGTCGTCGCCCCGGGCCTGCTGACGCTCGCCGATTGCGAGGAGACGTTCCGACGGCTCCCCGCGGAGACCCGTCGTCGATGCGGGTTCGCGTTCCGCGCCGTGTCCGACGCGCTGGGCGTGACCCTGACGGCGCTCGATCCGCGCTTCACCACCCGCCCGAGCCCGCTCGGACGGGCCGTCCTGCACCGGGACGGACGCGTCGACCGGGAGCCCGCGACGCCGGCGCCCCTCCCGTATCCCGGCCCGTCGGCGCGGCGCGCGATCGATCTCGGGGCCGGTCCGCCCCGGCCGGTCGCGGCGGCCGCGGGCCTCCCCTCGACGTTCGTCGTCGCGGACACCGATCCCTCTCCCCCTTCCGACCGGAGGACCCTGACCATGACCCGGCCCGTCGCGATCGCCTTCACCCTCCTGATGCTGATGATCGTCGTGAGCGGAGCGGCCACCTTCAGCCGCGTCGCCTCCGCGACCGGCGCCGTGATCCGGACCGCCGACCCGTTCGACGAGCCCTCCGCGCCGCCGGCCGAGACGAAGGACGACCTGCTGGTCCGGATCCGCGACGTGATCGACGGCGCGACCCAGAGGCTCGCCTCGCGCCAGGACGGACTCGAGGCGAACCTGCGCGACGTCGAGTCGCGGCTGAGCGAACTGAGCGATCGGCTCGACCGCATGACGGAGCGGGCGGTCGAACAGTCCGCCGGGATCGAGGAACTCGCCGGCCGATCCGAGGAACTGGTGACTCGTCAAGCGGAGGCCGACGACCGCGCCGCGCGGCTCGCCGAGGGCCTCGCCGAGTCGTTGAACGGCCTCACGGCGACGACGAAGGAGCACGGAGAGCGGATCGCGAGACTCGACTCGACGCTGTCGAAGCTCGTCGACGACTTCGCCGAGGCGCGGAAGGACATGATCCCGAATGCCCGCATCGGTCAACGGATGGTCCAGGTCGAGGAGAAGGCGACCCAGTTCGAGAGACTGCTGAAGGACCACGTCGAGAAGATCGAGAAGCTCGTGGCGAAGCACATCGCGGAACTCGAGAAGAACCGATGATCCGCCTCGAATGTCCGAAGTGCGCCGCCCAGCACCTCGTCCACGAGCGAAGGGCGAGCCGGGGGATCGAGTGTCGCTGCGGGACGGCGCTCGGGGCCGACGCCGTCGCGGAGGGGCGACCGAGCCTCCGCGACCTGCGCCCCGACCTCCCGGCGCCCGTCCCCGTCGCGGTCCCCCGGGCCGCCGATCGGACTCCGCTCGTCGTCGGCGCCGCGGTCGTCCTCCTGATCGCGGGGTGGCTCGGTCTCGTCGCGTACCAGAACCGGGCGCGCGCCGGGACGCCCGGCGCCCTGGTCGACCCGAACGACGGGCCGGACCTGCGCGCGGTCCTGCCGAGGGGCGGCGCCGGGTTCGAGATCGCCGAGCGCGGCGCCGACCGGCCGCGCTTCGCCGTCCTGAGGCACGGAACCGGCGCCCTCGTCTCCCCCGACGGACGCGTCCTGACGAACTGCCACCTGATTCGCGACATCGCGCGGCTGCAGAACATCGCCAACGACGACTCCACGTTCGAGTGGTTCGCCCGGAAGGTGATCCTGGAGCGGTACGCGGCCGCGATCCGCGCGGAGCTCCGGCGGGCGCCCCGCACGGCCGGCTTCGGCGGCGACCCGATCGACCGGGCCGGGTTGGAGGCGACGCTGCGGGCCGTCGAAGCGGAGGATCCGAGCCTGATCCAGCGGTGCACGACCGAGCTGCGCGCGACCTTCCTCGCGCTCGAGCCGAAGCTCTGGCTGCTGTGCGACGGCCGGCCCGAGCCGATCGAGGCGAAGCCGGTCTTCGTCCCCGACGGCGACGCGTGGGACGTCGCGATCCTCGGGTGCGGGGTCCGCTTCGAACGGTTCCTGCGCCTGCGGCGGACCCGCGACGCGGCGGGAGCCACCGTCCGGGCCCTCGGCCGGCCGGGGACCGCCGACGCCCCGCCGTCAGGGGTCGAGCCGCTCGAACGTCTCGTGGCGCGGCACGCGCACCTCCGCGACGGGTTCGCGGACCTGGGCGCTCGGCTCACCGTCACCCACGGCGAGCTTCGCCGCTTCCGGAGGAGCGAGGCGCACGACGGCACCCGCCTCGCGACGGTCGAGCACGGGGCGGCGCTCGCGCCGGACGGACGAGGCGGCCTCCTCCTGGACGACGACGACGCCGCCGTCGTCGGGATCGTGGCCCTCCTCGGCGAAGACCGCGCCACGCTGTCGGTGCCGGACCTCTTCCACACGCTCTCTCCCTACCTCCCCGCGATCTCGTGGGCCGAGTGATCGTCGGCGGACCTCGTTCCGGGGGATCCGATGCCCCGGGGCTCGCCCCCCTCAGAACCCCGCGTCGAGCGCCGCCTTCAGCTTCCGGAGCACCG
>JBICIB010000489.1:0-4760 GCA_043101415.1 Planctomycetota bacterium JB042
GCGGGGCGGCTTCGACCGCGGCGCCGGCGCCCCCTCGTCGTCCCGGTCGGCCGCCGGGCGGGCCGACGACGGCAGCGGCGTCGCCGGCTCGGCGGCGAGCGTGCCGCGGCCGAGCGAGGCGAACCCCAGCAGAGCGCCCGGACCGCCGCCGTCCATCGTGAGCCGGCGGATCTGCGGGAGGACCTTCGGATCGACCGCCGGATCGGCCCCGCCGTCCCCGGCCCCCGCCTCCCGATCGCCGCCGCCCCGTCCCTTCGACCGCGCGCGGTCTCGCGCCGCCCGCTCGCGCTCGGCCCGGTCGCGGCGATCCCGCGGTCGCAGGCCGAGACCGGCGCGTCCGAGGACCCGCGCGAGCGGCTCGGCGAGGATCGCGTCGAGCTCGATCGCCGTCAGCGCGGTCACCCCGTGCAGGCCGGAGCCCGCGCCGATCCGCATCGGAAGGCGATCGCCGACGTGCTCCGCCAGCGACTCCACGAACCGCCGCTGCGGGGCGTCCTTCGAGACGTCGTGCCGGTCGTACCAGGCGCGCTCGCGACGCGCCAACGCCGCCGCCCGGCCGCCGAGCCCGACCTCGACCGCGGAGAGGACGCGTTCTTCGAGCTCGCCGTCGCCGAGCTCCTTCACCGCGTCTCGCGACAGGCCGAACGCCCGCGCGAACAGCTCCCAGAACGGATCGCGCAGCAGGCCGTGCCCGCCGCCCTCGGCCGCCGCGAGCCCCTTCAGCAGCTTCGCGTCGACCGAGATCTCGACCTCGAACTCGGACCCCGGCGCGATCACCTCGCAGACCGTCGGGACCAACGGGACGGGCCGCTTCTCGCCGGACGCCTTCTGCACCGCGAACGGCGAGGTCCGGACGATCTCGATCGCGCTCCGCTGCCTCAGCGGCTCGGAGACGATCAGGAAACGCATCAGGTCGACGCGCGGGTCGTCGTGGATCGTCCGCTTCGACCCGCCGTTCGGCGCCCGGAAGACCGCCGCCTCGAGGTCGTGGCCGAAGAGGTAGCGGGCCCGGCCGATCGAGGACCCCTTCCGGTCGTGCTCCCACCCCTTCCGCGTGCCGGCGCCGTCGCGGACGCGACGCGCCAGCGACTCGTCGGCCGCCGCGAGGACGCCGTGGAGCAGCGCGCTCCGGAGCTGGCCGCGGAGCGTCGACGCCGGGACGATCGGCGACCCCGCGGCGTCCTTCGCCTGGGCGAGGATCTCGAGCCGGCGGTCGAGACGCCCGCCCTGGAACTCCGCGACGTACCGATCGTGCTTCCCCTTCCGGATCTCCGTCGCCAGCGCCGCGTCCTT
The DNA here is from genome assembly GCA_043101415.1 of Planctomycetota bacterium JB042. Classification (GTDB taxonomy): domain Bacteria; phylum Planctomycetota; class B15-G4; order B15-G4; family JADJEK01; genus JAUIEL01. The sequence goes on from JBICIB010000489.1 coordinate 1,294, forward strand.
CAGGTCGTCGGCGGCGAAGCGGTCGGGGTTCGTCTGGTCGCGGAGGTTTCGAAGGACCTGCGCCTTCTGGTTCCCCGGCGCCTTCTTCAGGGCCGACTCCCCCTCGCGCAGGAGGTCGTGGCAGCGGTCGGTGAACGCGGCGAACCGCTCGGCCGCGTCGTCGTGCGTCTCGATCGCGCGGGCGAGGATGCTCCCCCAGTCGAGGACGTGCACGCTCTTCCCGTGCATCCGGTAGTCGAGCCACGTCAGGCGCTCGCCGTTCCCGACGTGCAGCGCGGTCTCGGCGCGGACGGTGAACCTCACGCCGCACCTCCCGTCCACGGGACGAAGAACCCGTACCCCGGCTGGCGGACGTCGAACGCCTCCCCCTCCGCCTCGACGCGGCCGACGACCGGCGCGGCGCCGACGCCGGCGACGGGGAGGACCGAACCCTCGCGCAGCATCGTGACCGCCTTCTTGAACGGCCGCGCGACCGACAGCCGCCGACCGCCGACCACGCCGCGACGTCGCTCGACCTCGTACCGCACGTCCGACCGCTCGCGCGCGGCGGCCACCAGGGCGGCCCGCTCGGTCGGGGTCGGGAAGCAGAGCGACAGGAGCAGACCGAGCTCGCCGGGGCGCGCCGGACGCACGAACGTGGTCTCCTCGAGCGTCACGTCGTACCCGCTGTCGCCCCGCGCGGCCCCGCCGCCGAAGCCGGCCCGCTCGAGGTAGCGGAGCGCCCCCTCGAGCCACGGCTCGGCGCGGCCGTACGCCAGGAAGAAGAGGTCGTGCGGCGCCGGCGGCGGCGGGGAAGGGGCCGCGGCGGGCGCCCCTCCTCCGATCCGCGCCAGCAGCGTCGCGTCGTCCTGGAGTCCCGGCCCCTCGTCGACCGGCCGCGGGAACCACGACCGCTCGGCCTCGCACGGGAAGGCCGACGTCACGACGAGCGCCGGCTCGTCCCCCGCGTCGGAGGGCGGTTCGAGCAGACGGTCGAGCGCGCCGCCGCCGACGACCTCCCGGACTCCCCACGCGAGGAGCCCGAAGAGGGTGTCGGAGCGGAGCGGGCGGGCCCGCCCTCCCCGCGGCCGGAGGACGACTCGCTTCACGCCGAGGAGCCTCCCAGGCGCTCGGCCACCGTGGCGATCCATCGGTCGGCGTCGATCTCCTCGATCCCCTTCAGCTCGCCGCCGGGGACCGCCTTCCGCCGTCCGGACTCGTAGTCCTTCGCCGTCGAGACCGCGGGGACGTCGTGGAGCCTCACCTCGACCCGCCCGTAGCCGCGGCTGCCGTGGCCGCCGAGGTAGCTGTCCTCGAGCAGGGCGAGCGACGTCAGGACGTCCTTCAGGAGCTTCTCCTCGTCCGGCCAGTAGTCGTAGAGGCCGAGGACGAGCTCGAGGCGGAAGCGCGACCCGGCCAGGACCCGCTCGACGTGGCGCGGCGTCGCGGCGGCGGTGACGCGGTTGACCGCGGTCTCCGCCTTCACCTCCGTGCCGAGCCCGTCGGTCTCGAGCATGCGCCACCAGTCGAGCGTGCTCTTCTCGCGCTTGCCGCGGGCGATCTCCTCGCTCTCGACCGGGAGGGCGTCCCGGACCAGCAGCCGCGACGGCCCGAACCCGCCGCGCCCCGACGGGCGTCCGAACAGGAGCGCCAGCGCGTCCGGCTCGCCGCCGTCCGCCCCGTCGCCGCCGCCGCCGAACCGGACCCGGCCCCGCAGCATCTCGAGGAGCGCGCGGAGCCGGCCGCGCAGCGACGACCCGGGGACGATCGGCAGCCGCGTCGCGGGGTCGCGCGCCACCGGGAGGTCGTGCCCGCCGATCACCAGCGAGTCGCGGTTCCCGCCGATGTGCAGGCCGGTCTTGCAGATCAGCTCGCCGCCCACGACGACGTGCCCACGGAAGCGGAACGCTCTTTCGCTCATCGTTGCCTCAGTCGCGCCGACGGTCGTCGGAGTGGAAGCGGTGGTACCCCACGAACGCCTCGAGGTGGTCGAGGAAGTTCCGGAGCTGCATCGGGTCGGGCGTCTCCCGCTGGCGGGTCAGCGCGTCGACGCCGGAGAAGATCGTGTCCCGCACCTTGACGAAGGCGGAACGCTCGCGCCCCTGCTCGCGGCCGGCGAGGAACGCGATCTTCGACTTCATCAGGACGAGCGCGCGCCGCGCCTCGCGCGCGTCGCCGGGGCTGCCGGACGCGGCCATGCGCCGGACCTCCTGCGCCATGATCCCGATCGGACGGAGCCGCGACGACGGGATCGTCCGCGCCTCGCGCGCGAGCTTCTCGGCGTCCCGGTCGATCTGGTCCTCGACGAACGAGCGGCCCGGCTTCCGCGGCGCGGGCCCGCCGCCGCCGTCCGGCGCCTGGCCTCCCTCCGCCCCGGCCGGCTTCTTCTTCCGACGGCGCTTCTTCTTCCTCGGCCGCTCGGCGTCCGAGGACCCCTCCGCCTCGGGCTTCGCGTCGCGGCCCTCGTCGGGCTTCCCTTCGCCGGCGCCGGACGGCGTCGGAGACGTCGGCTCGTCCCCGCCGCCCGAGGGCGGGGCCTCCGGTGCGGGGGTCGTCGCCCCCTCTCCGCCGGCCGCGGGGGGCTCCGACGGCGGCGATCGCTCCGGGGACCCGCCCGGCTCGGGGGGCTTCGGCGGCTCGCCCGCGCCGGGCGCCGGACCGGGGTCGCCCTGGTTCTCGATCTCGCTCATGCGTCGATCTCCTCCGACAGCAGGACAGCATAGGCGAGCGGCACCCGCGCCACTCCCGAACCGAACATCGCCGGGAACTCCCGGACCAGCGTCTTCAGCCCCTCGCTCGTCGACGCGGCGCCGCCGCCCGCGGCGCCGCGCAGCGCGCGCGCGTCCACCCCGAGGCGGGACGCCAGCTCGTGAACGCGGGCGCGGAGGCGCTCGTGCGTCGAGAGCGGCATCGCCTCGCCGCCGTCGCCGACGCGGAGGGCGGTCTCGAGGAGCGCCCGCGTCGGCCCGGGCGCCTCGCGCGCCAGCCGGACGAGGTCGTCGCCGAGCTCGAGCAGGCGCCCGACCTCGCCGGTCTCGAAGACGGCGCCGAGCGCGGACGTCCGGCCCGCCCCGGCCGCCGCCGCCGCGCCCCACTCGGCCCGCGCGTTCCGGGCGAGCCGGGCGACGTCGGTGCCGCGCCGCGCGAACGGGGACGCGGCCGCGATCCCGGCCGAGAGTGACGGCCCCTCCTCCCCGACGGTCTCCCGGAGCCGCTCGACGAGCCGCTGGACGAACCGGAAGACCGCCCGCAGCGGCCCGCACGCGAGGAGGTCGTCGTCCCCGCCGAACAGGACCGAGATCGAACGCCCCTGCGCGAGGCCGGCCGCGCCGACGCGGAGCAGCTCGTCGACCGCCCGGCGCAGCGCGAGGCCGTCCGCGAACCCGCCGCCGCCGCGAGCCGCCGCGCCGTCGAGGTCGTCGATCCGCGCGAAGACCGCCGCCAGCGGTCCCTCGTCGTCCGGCTCGCTCCAGACCGGCAGGAGCGGC
>JBICIB010000490.1:0-14992 GCA_043101415.1 Planctomycetota bacterium JB042
CGATCTCGCGTCTCCTTCGAGACGAGCGGGAGCCCCTTCAGACGCTCCGCGATCTCCCAGCAGGCGTCCCGGACGAAGCAGAAGACGAGCGCCGGCGTGCGGTTCGTCGCGTCGTCCTCGGTCACCATCGTCGGGAGGTGCTCGTTCAAGAGCCGCTCCTCGACCCAGCGGAAGTCGAGCGGGACGCGGCGCTCCTCGGTCCGCGCGAGCCGGAGCGACCGGCCGTGCTTCTCCCGCAGCCAGCCGATGAAGTCCATCGGGTTGCCGACCGTCGCGGAGAGGAGCATCAGCCGGACGTGCTTCGGGAGGAGGACGAGCGAGAGCTCCCAGACGATTCCGCGCTCCGGCTCGTGGAACCAGTGGAACTCGTCCATGACGACGGCGCTGACGTCGTCCATCGACACCTCGTCCGACAGGAGGTGGTTCAGGAGGATCTCGGCGACGACGATCTTGACCAGAGCGTCGGGGTTCACCTTCCGGTTGCCGGTGATCAGCCCGACGTCCTCCGGGTCGAACCCCCAGTCCTCCGCCTTCGCCTGGAACTCGCGGAACTTCTGGTCGGTCAGGGCGATGAGCGGGGTCGTGTAGTACAGGACCGTCCCGGTCTCGAGCGCCTCGAACAGGGCCGCCTCGGCGATCAGGGTCTTCCCCATCCCGGTCGGGGCGGTGACGAGCATGCCGTCGTCGCACTCGAACCACGTGAGGAGCGCCTCCTCCTGGAACGGGTAGAGCTCGAAAGGGACGACGTCGAGGAACTGCTCGCAGACGGAGTCGCGGTCGGTGGAGGCCATGGAGGGAGGATACGTCCGCCCGCGCCGCTCCGTGCGCGCGGCCGCCGTTCGGGGAGAGGTTTCGCGGAAAACGGGCGTCCCCGGGCCGGGCCCGCGGCGATTCCCCTCGGGTCCGTCCCCTCCCCGATCCACCGGAGACTCCCATGAAGCGCGCCGCCTCCCTCGCCCTCTCCGTCCTCGCCCTCGGCCTCGCTCCGTCCGCGTCGGTCGCCTCGACGCATCCTCCGATCCCGTTCGAGGAGGTGCTGAGACGGGCGGACGTCGGCTTCCATGGCGTCGTGACCGCGACGCGGGAGGTCGCCCCGGAGGGGGTCGAGATGGCGTTCACGGTCGTCACCTTCGCCGTCCGGGAGGTCGCGTTCGACCGCACCGGCGGGGTCGGCGACACGATCGAGCTGACGTTCGCCGGCGGCCGCCGCGGCGACCGGCACGTCGCCGTCGCCGGCGTGCCCCGGTTCGCGGTCGGCGACGAGGCGGTGCTGTTCGTCCGCCACGACGGCCTCCGGTACGCCGACCCGGTGATCGGCGGGCCGCAGGGGCGGTTCCTCGTGACGCGCGACGAGGAGACCGGCCGGGCGACCGTGCTGACGGCCGGCCGGCGCGGCCTGACGCTTTCGGAGGACGGGGGGGCCGAACCGGTCGCCACCGCGGCCCGCGTCGAGCGCGTCGTCGGAGACCGCCCGGTCTTCCGGTCCCTCGCGCCGCGCGCCGCCGCCCCGCTCCCGGCGGCGCTCACCGCGGGGGCCGCCGTGCGCCCCGCCTCCGACCACGGCGACGGCGCCGCGGTCGACGCGTCCCTTCCGACACGGATCGCCGACGTCGAGGCGTTCCTCGCCCACGCCCGGAAGTTCTCCGCGCGCCGCTGATTTCGCGTCCCCGACCCGCGCCGGCGCCGATTCCTCCCGGCGTCCGCCGGGTCCCCCGCTGTTCCCCCGCTCACCGTCCTCCGGGCGATCTCGCCCCCTTCCCCCACGAGGTGAACCATGTCGCTCCGCACCGCTTCCGTCGTCGCTTCGATCGCCGCCTTCGCCCTCTGTGCCGACGCCCTTCGAGCGGGCGTCCCCGTCGCCCACGGCTGGAGACCGCCGTTCGCCGTCCTCGAGCAGGTCCCCTCGTCGTCGTCGACGCACTACGCGAACGGCCAGGCGATGACGGTCTGGAACCAGCAGGCGGACCTCTTCCGGACGTCGTCGTACGTCGGCGGGTGGGGACCGAACGGCGCGAGCGAGTTCGCCGGGTTCCCGAGCGACCAGGAGCTGTTCCAGACGTACGGCTACCACTGGAACGGATACCTCGCGCTGACCGTCACGACGTACTTCGACGGCCCGAAGAAGAAGATCGTCGAGTCGGACATCGTCGCGAACCCGGCGTACGGGTGGACCTGGGACCCGGCGAAGGCGGGCGGGAACACCTTCTACTACCCGCCGGTCCTCATGCACGAGCTGGGGCACGCGTGGGGGTTCCAGATGTTCGACGAGACGTACGACTACGACGTCCCGACGGTCATGGGCCCGGGGTTCGCGAACCCGTGCCAGGACCACTACGGCGTCCACGTCCACGACGCGGTGACGATGCGGAACGGCTACCAGGGGATCACCGTCCTCCCGAACACCCGCGACGTGGCGGTCGCGTGCCACCGGGCGACGAAGGGGAACCTGAACCCGAGCACCCTGAACCAGACGACGTTCCAGCCCGGGCAGACGCTCACGGTGAAGGGCGTGATGATCGAGAACGTCGGCAGCCAGACCCTCTCGAACGTGCGGGTCCGCCTCCACATCACGAAGGGGACGAAGGTGACGCCGAACGACGCGTTCATCGCCGAGTGGACCTTCTCGTCGTTCCCGGCGTACACCGAGGGGGTGTACGACTTCAGCGCGGCGATCCCGGCCGCGATGGCCGGGGCGACCTGGCGCGTCGGCTTCTCGGTCCGACCGGACGGGCCGAACGGCTCCGACGACAACGGCCACAACGACGCGGCGACGGTCCTGTACCCGATCGCCGTCGTCGACGCGCCCGGGCCGCCGCCGTGCTCGGACGACGCGTTCGAGCCGAACGACTCGATCCAGACGCCGGCCACGGTGGCCGAGACGACCGGCGCCGGGTACACCGGGCTGAAGATCTGCGGCAGCGACTCCGACTGGTACCGGGTCTGGGTCGAGCAGGGGGACCGCCTGCAGGTCGACCTCTCCTTCTCCCACGCGATGGGCGACCTGGCGCTCTGGCTGTTCGACGACGCCGGCTACATCGGCGGCTCGACCTCCCAGACCGACGGCGAGTCGTTCGTCGTCCAGAGCGCGCCGGTCTCCGGGTGGTACCTGATCCACGTGAACGGCATCCAGTCGCCCGACACGCCGTACTCGATGCAGATCACGATCGACCCGCCGCCCGGCGGGAGCGGCAGCGGGTCGGGCCCGACGACGTTCGTCCCGGGCGACACCCTCGCGGGGACGATCGACGCGGCCGGCGCCGTCCGCGAGGCGGAGTTCGACGGCGTGGCCGGCATGCGGCTGACGGTCGAGGCGGACATCCTGTCGAACGGGCTCGACGTCGACGTCACGCTGATCGACCCGACCGGCGCGGCGGTGAAGACCGAGGACCTGGAGCAGAAGGGCGAGGACGAGACGTTCGTGCTGAAGGCGTCGGGGACGTTCACGCTCCGGATCGCCGGGCAGGGGCAGAAGACCGGCGCGTTCGAGATCGCGACCGAGCGGAAGCTGCCGAAGGGCGTCACCAAGGCGAAGAAGAAGACGCTGAAGGGGAAGCCGGGCAAGGACGAGCGGACCTTCAAGTCGGTCGCCGGCGCGTGGGTCGACGTCCCGGTGGTGCCGAAGAACGGGACGCCGGACACGCTCGTCGCCCGCCTCTTCCGGCCGGACGGGACCGAGTTCGACCTCCAGACGAACTACGACACCGACGGCCTCTCGCTCGTCGACGTCCTCGTCGACCAGTCGGGGGTCTGGACGCTCCGGTACGACGGCTTCCCGAGCCCGAAGAACAAGCTGAAGACGACGGTCGTCCCGACCTCCCTCCCCGCCCCCGGCGGCACGCTCGTCACCCTCCCCTGAGTCGGTCCCGCCCGTCGGACGGTACGATCGGCGGGATGGACCTCGAACGGCCGAAGACCCCCTGCGCGCTCGTCGACCTCGATCGGCTCGAGGCGAACGCGCGGGGGATGGCGGCGCGGGCCGCGGCGCTCGGGGTCCGGCTGCGGCCGCACGTCAAGACGCACAAGTGCGTCGAGATCGCGGCGCGGCAGGTGACGCCGCCGTTCCAGGGGGTGACGGTCTCGACGCTCGCGGAGGCGCACGCGTTCGCGGACGGCGGGTTCTGCGACCTGACGTGGGCGTTCCCGCTGCCGCCCGACCGGGTCGACGAGGCGCTCGACCTCGCCCGCCGCGTCGACGCGCTCCACCTGACCGTCGACCACGAGGCGAGCGTCGACGCGCTGGAGCGCGCGTGCCGGCGGCGGGACGCCTCCGCGTCCGTCCTGCTCGAGGTCGACTGCGGCGCTCGCCGCGCCGGCGTCGACCCGTCGAGCGACCGCGCGCTCCGCCTCGCGAAGCGGATCGCCGACTCCGACGCGCTCGCGTTCCGCGGGCTCCTGACGCACGGCGGCCACGCGTACGGCGCCCGGAGCCGCGACGAGATCGCCCCGATCGCCGCGGCCGAGCGGGACGCGGTCGTCCGGCTGGCGGCCCGCCTCCGGGAGGCGGGCATCGGCGTCCCGGAGGTGAGCGTCGGCTCGACGCCGACGATGCGGGTCGTCGACCACCTCGAGGGCGTCACCGAGATCCGCCCGGGGAACTACGTCCTGTTCGACGCGTTCCAGGCCGCCATCGGGAGCTGCGCGCTCGAGGAGGTCGCGATCTCGATCCTCGCCACGGTCGTCGGCGCGTACCCGGACCAGCGGAAGGTGATCGTCAACGCCGGGGCGATCGCCCTCTCGACCGACCCGGGCCCGACCCACGTCGACCCGGCCTGCGGCTTCGGCGTCGTCGCGGCCGCGGACGGACGGACGCTCCACGACGACCTCCGCGTCTTCTCCCTCTCCCAGGAGCACGGCCAGATCCGCGGCGAGGGCGTCACCGATCGGTTCCGGATCGGGGACCGCCTCCGCATCCTGCCGAACCACGCCTGCGTCGCCGCCGCCCAGCACGATCGGCTGTTCGCGATCCGGGACGGCGCCGTCGTGGAGACCTGGCGCCCGGTCCGCGGGTGGTAGGTCGCCCGCCGCTACGGCAGGCTCTCGATCAAGGCGTCGATGTCGTCCGCCGTCAGGTGCACGGCGCCGGTCTCGAGCATCGTCCGCACGTGGACGTGGTTCGCCTCGCCGCGCGGGAAGCCGACGTTCTTCCCGTCCGACGCGCGGTTCGACTCGACGAGCTTCTCCCCGTCCGGGGAGAGGAAGCAGAACCACGGGATGCCGCCCGGCTCGCCCGTCCGCGTCCGGTCGAGCAGCCGGCGCCCCCCGATCGTCCGATCGATGTCGACCTTGCAGTCGACGAACTCCTTCTCGAGGAGCGGCCGGACGCCGTCGCTCGCCATCCAGTCCTCGAGCTCGTGGCAGTTGCCGCACCAGGGGGCGCCGAAATGGAGGAAGACCCGCTTCCCCTCCGCCTTCGCGCGCTCCTTCGCCGCCGCGACGATCGCCTTCGCGGACCGCCGCGCGGCCTGGTGCTCGGTCAGGAATTCGACGAACCGCTTCGAGTCGACGCGCTCCCCGTCGAGGAACGCGGCGGCGTCCTCCCGCGCCACGATCTTCCCGTCCGGGGCGAGCACCGTCAGACGCCCCTCCCGGCCGGTCTCCACGTGCACGACGTCGTACTCGTACGTGAGCTTCTCGCGCACCGACCGGACGCCCTTCATCGCCGCGCGGACGGCGACGGCCGCGTCGTCCTCGCCCAGGACGAGGAGGACGCGCCGTGCGTTCTCGGCCGCGGCGGCCCGCGCCGCGTCGAGGCCGGGGATCGGGGCCGGCGACTCGGCCGGCGCGGCGACGGGGGCGAACAGGGCGGCGGCGAGGGCGAGGGTGACGAACACGGCGGGACCTCCGAGAGGGGGCAAAGCGGGGTGGTTGGCGGTCGCGCGTTCGTACGACGCGGACCGCCGAGGGTTCCCGACTCGACCGGGGATCAGCCGGCCGCCTCCTCCTGCAGCTTCCGCGCCTCCTCCGACGGGACGTGGTCGGAGTGGCACGAGAGCTTCCCGTCGTCCTCCTCGTGGACGACCGCCTTCGTCTTGCTCGCCAGCCGGTGGATCTCGGACGGGTCGAGGTAGCCGCGCGAGGCGAGGATCGCCTGCTGCTCCTCCGTCAGCGCCGGCGAACGCTTCGCCTTCCCCGCCTCGAACCCCTCCGCCTTCCCGGACGCGAACTCCTGGATCTCCTTGCTGATCCGGACCGAGCACCAGTCGTGCCCGCACATCGCGCAGAAGTCGGTGTCGACGTCGAGGTCCTCGTCGTGGTACGCCCGCGCCGTGTCGGAGTCGAACGCCAGCTCGACGTGCTTCTCCCAGTTCAGCGCCGCGCGCGCCTTCGTCAGCTCGTCGTCCCAGTCGCGCGTCCCCGGGATCCCGAGGGCTACGTCCGCCGCGTGGGCCGCGATCTTGTACGCGATGCACCCCTGCTTCACGTCCTCGCGCTTCGGGAGGCCGAGGTGCTCCTTCGGCGTGACGTAGCAGAGCATCGACGCCCCGTGCCACGCCGCGTTCGTCGCCCCGATGCACGACGTGATGTGGTCGTACCCCGGGAAGACGTCGGTCACCAGCGGGCCGAGGACGTAGAACGGCGCGCCGTGGCAGAGCCGCCGCTGCAGCTTCATGTTGAACTCGATCTGGTCGAGCGGCACGTGCCCGGGCCCCTCGATCATCACCTGGACCCCCTTCGCCCACGCGCGCTCGGTCAGCTCGCCGAGCGTCTCGAGCTCGGCGAGCTGCGCCCGGTCGGTCGCGTCCGCCAGCCCGCCGGGACGGAGCCCGTCGCCGATCGAGAAGGTGACGTCGTACTCGCGCATGATGTCGCAGATGTCGTCCCACAGCGTGTACATCGGGTTCTCCTCGCCGTGGTGGAGCATCCACTTCGCGAGGAGCGAGCCGCCGCGCGACACGATCCCGATCAGCCGCTTCTCGATCAGCGGCAGGTGCGCGCGCCGCACGCCGGCGTGGATCGTGAAGTAGTCGACCCCCTGCTTCGCCTGGTGTTCGAGGGTGGAGAGGATGTGCTCGGCCGTGAGGTCCTCGATCTTCCGCCCGAGGATCATCGAGTAGATCGGCACCGTCCCGATCGGGACCGGCGACGCCCGGACGATCGCCTCGCGGCACGCGTCGAGGTCGCCTCCGGTCGACAGGTCCATCACCGTGTCGGCGCCCCACCTCACCGACCAGCGCATCTTCTCGACCTCCTCGTCGGTCGACGACGCGACCGGCGAGGCGCCGAGGTTCGCGTTCACCTTCGTCTTCGACGCGCGCCCGATGCACATCGGGTCGAGGCCGTAGCCGAGGTGGACGCGGTTCGCGGGGATCACCATCCGCCCCGCCGCGACCTCGTCCCGGACCTGCTCGGCCGTCAGGTGCGGCTCGCGCTCGGCGACCCGGCGCATCTCGGCCGTCACCTCGCCGAGCCGCGCCCGCTCGAGCTGCGTCACCGCCGTCTCCGCCCCGCGCGGCGCGGGCGAGAAGTCCCACGCCGTGTACGGCGACGTCTCGGGCATTCCCGGGCCGTCGGGGGAGGAGAACGAGCGCGGGCCGCCGACGTCGGGGCGCGCCGCGAACGAGCCGGGGTTGGTCCCCTCGGCGCCGGAGGAAGGGTTCGCCGCCCCGTCGAGCGGCAGTCGGAAGGAACGATCGAACGTGACCATGGGAGACCTCGCTTCCCTACGCCGGTGCGAACCGGATCAGGTTCCACGGGTGCGTCTCAGCCGAACCGCGACCGAGCGGATCTGCGCCCCGAGCGAAAACGACGATCCTAGCAGCTCGCGCGAGAACTGCTGAGGCTCCGCGCCCCGTCACCCCCGCGCCCCCTCACCCCCTCCGGAACAGCGCGAGCGGATCGTCCGGCAGGGGCGGGATCCCGGCCAGGAACTCCGGCTTCGCGAGGCGGATCATCGAGAGGACGATCAGCAGGAGCGTCGCGAGGCTGGCCAGGAAGAAGACGCCGCGCAGCAGGAAGAAGACGAAGAAGAAGAGCTGCCTCGGGAGCCAGAGGACGGCGTCTCCGAACCGCCGTCCGGCGCTCCGACCGGGGGCCCGGGCCGCCTGGAGCGCCGCGTGCAGCCGCCGCGCCCCGGCGCCGGCCGCCGGCATCAGCACCCACGCCAGCAGGCCGAGCGCCGCGATCCAGATGCAGAGCCAGAGCCCGTGCTGCCGGAGCCCCGGCGGGAGGACCTCGCCCCAGGTCGTGTCCCCCTTCGACACGCGCCAGCCGACGTAGCCGAGCGCGAGCAGCGGCAGCGTGTTCACGATCAGCAGGAGCCCCAGCCAGTGACGGCACCCCGATCGCTCGATCCGTCGTCGTCGCGCCATGGTGCGGGATTCGACCAGATCGACCGGCGGATCGCTACGCTGGCGGGATGAGCTGGTGGGTGCAGGTGTTCTACGACCACCACGGGCCGGCGTACGTCGTCTCGTGGCTCTTCTGGGTCGTCTTCTCGGTCGTGCTGCACGAACTCGCGCACGGCTGGGCGGCGCTCCGCTGCGGCGACCCGACGCCCGAGCTGACCGGCCACATGACCTGGAACCCGCTCGTCCACATGGGCGGCATGTCGCTCGCCGCGCTGGCGCTCGTCGGCATCGCCTGGGGCGCCATGCCGGTCGACCCGTCCCGCTTCCGCCGGGCGAAGGACGACGCGCTCGTCGCGTTCGCCGGTCCGGCGACGAACCTCCTCCTCGCCGCGTTCTGCCTCGTCGCCGGCGCGCTCTGGATCCGCTTCGGCGGCGGCGCGACCTACGACCGCTTCGCCGACTTCTTCTTCCTCGGGCTGATGCTGAACGTCGCCCTCGCGCTGTTCAACCTCCTCCCGCTGCCGCCGCTCGACGGCGCGACCGTGCTGGCGACGTACTCCTCCGGGTTCCGCCGGCTCGTGCGGCACCCGAACTTCGCCAACTTCTCGCTCCTCCTGTTCCTCGTCGTCTTCCTCAAGCTCGGTCCGATGCTCTTCTCGTTCGCGGGCACCGCGGCGAACGGCTCGCTCGGCTTCCTGACCCGCCTGATCGGCTGAATCGAATGCCCGGCCCCCGCGTCCACACCCCCGCCGAAGCGAACGCGCTCCTCCCCGACGTCGAGCCGATCCTCGACCGCCTCGAGGAGCTGCAAGGGCGGATGCGCCGCACCAAGATCCGAATCAACGCGCTCGAGCTGATCCACGGCCAGGCGCTCCAGGGCGAGGAGTGCGAGGACCACCGCGAGTACGTGGCGCTCGTCGAGCAGCTCTCGAACGAGACCGAGGAGTTCAATCGGGAGAGCCAGCGGATCGGAGAGCTCGGCGGCGTCCTGAAGGGGCTCGACCCGGCGCTCGTCGACTTCTACGGCGTCCACGAGGGGGTGCTCGTCTTCCTCTGCTGGCGCCGCGGCGAGACCGCCGTCACGCACTGGCACCACGTCGACACCGGTTTCGACGACCGCCGCCCGCTCGACGCCGCGGCGGAAGAGTGGAGGGACGACTCGTGAACCCGACCGACGCGCGCTCCCGGGCGGCGTTCTCGCCCGAGAAGATGAAGAAGGAGAACCTGTTCGACTCGCCGCGGATGTTCCTCGACGTCCACGGCCTCCTCCCCGGACAGGCGCAGAAGGTCCACGTCCACGACGACGCCGACAAGGTCGTCCACTGCCTCGCCGGCGAGGGGGTCGTGACCATCGGCGACGCCGAGCACCCGATCCGGCCGGGCGAGGTGACGGTCTTCCCGGCCGGCCTCGCGCACGGCGTCCGGAACGACGGCGCGGAGAAGCTGGTCCTCCTCGTGATGATGACGCGCCCGGCGTAGCAGCCCGTCGAAGAAATCATGCGGGGCTGCGGCGGCTCCTCGCACCCACAGCACGTCTTCGACGGACTGGTCGCCGACCGATCCGTCCGGATCGTCCGGTCAGCCGTCGCGCAGCGTCGTCACGATCTCCTTCGCGTTCTCGAGCGTCCGGTGGACCGGGCAACGGTCGGCGATCTCCATCAGGCGCGCGCGCTGCTCTTCCGTGAGCCGGTCGCCGATCAGCTCGATCTCCCGCTCGATCCGATCGACCTTCCCGGTCGTCGACTCGTCGCAGCTCCGGCAGTCGTCGGCGTGGATCCGCGAGTGGCGGAGGCGGACGCGGACCCCCTCGAGCGGCCACTCCTTGCGCGACGCATACATCCGCAGGGTCATCGACGTGCACGCGCCGAGCCCGCCGAGGAGGTAGTCGTACGGCGTCGGCCCCGTGTCGCCGCCGCCGACCTTCGCCGGCTCGTCGGCGGGGAGGTCGTGCCGCCCCGCCGCGACGCGGGTCCGGAACGGCGGCTCGACCTCCTCGACCAGGACCTCCCCCGCCGCCGGGCGCTCGGGCCGGGCGGCGGCGTCCGGCGCGACGGCGACGTAGCGCGAGGCCCACGCCGCGAGCACCTCGGCCGCGTACTCCGCGTCCCGCCGGTCGCTCAGCAGGTGGTCGGCGTCGTCGAGGGAGACGAAGCTCTTCACGCCGCGGGCCGCCTCGTAGATCCGGCGCGCGTCGTCGATCCCGACCACCCGGTCGAGCGGCGAGTGCATCACCAGGAGCGCCTTCCCGAGCGCGCCGAGCTCCTCGCCGAGGTTCTGCGCGTCGAGGTCGTCGAGGAACTCCCGGCGGACCCGGAACGACCGCCCGCCGATGTCGACCTCCGCCTCGCCGTCGCGCTCGATCGAGCTCAGGTCGCCGGAGAAGAGGTGCTTGACGTGCGCGGGGTCGGCGGGGGCGGCGATCGTCGCCACCGCCCGGACCTCGTCGATCCGGCGCGCCGCCGCGAGGACCGCCGCGCCGCCGAGGCTGTGGCCGACCAGGAGCGCGGGCGCCCCGATCGTCGCGCGGAGGTGCGCCGCCGCGGCCACGAGGTCGTCGACGTTCGAGGAGAACCGTTCGTTGGCGAACTCCCCCTCGCTCCCGCCGAGACCGGTGAAGTCGAACCGGAGGACGGCCACGCCGCGCTCGGCGAGGGCGCGGGCGATCCGCGCGGACGCCGGGAGGTCCTTCGAACAGGTGAAGCAGTGGGCGAACAGCGCCACCGCCCGCGGCGTCCCCGCCGGGCGGTCGAGTCTCGCCGCCAGCTCGTCGCCGCGGCCGTTCGGGAACACGACCTTCTCGCTCGTCGTCGTCATCGTCGTCGGGTCTCCTCTCCCCCTCCGACGCCGCGGGCCGGCCCGAGGTTTCGGGACGATCGCCCGACCTCGTCAGCCGACGCGCAACTCGGGATCCCGACGCCGCTCGACCGCGTCGCCCTCGTCGCCCCCGGCCCCCCTCTCGGTCCGCGCCGGGAGGGTCACCGCCGCGAGCAGGTAGAGCCCGACGCAGACCCCGAGCGCCGCCGCGAACCCGAACTCCATCGCGAACAGGATCGCCACCACGCTCGCCACCACCGACGCCCCGCCGTTCACGCCGAACGCCCACGGCAGCAGCGGACCGGCGACCGAGCGCGCGTGACGCAGGCCGAGCGGGAACGGCATCCCCATCAGGAACGCGAGGGGGAAGATCAGCCCGACCGCGACCGCGTCGCGCGCCGCGTCCGACAGGTGGAGCGTCGCCCGCAGCACGTCGGGGACGAAGACGATGTGCAGGATCAGCATCGCCACCACGCCGAGCGCGCCGAACAAGGCGCCGCGGCGCTCGTTCCCCGGCGCCACCCGCGCGGAGAGCGCCGCGCCGAGCCCCGACCCGAGGAGGAACGTGGTCAGGCCGAGCCCGAGCGCCTTCAGCGGGTGGCCGAGGTAGAGCGTCAGCCGCTGCATCGTCGCGATCTCGACCGCCAGGTAGGCGAGCCCGACCGCGCTGAAGAAGACGACCAGGCGGAGCCCGCCCGGCACCTTCAGCCCGTCCCGCCGGAACGCGCCGAGCGGCACGACGACGAGGAGGAGGACCAGCACCAGCGACGCGCCGAGCGACAGCCAGAGGACCTGCAGCCCGGCCGGGCCGAGCCCGATGACCGCCGCGAAGTGCTCCTTCCCCTTCTCCTCCTCCCGCTCCGCCAGCACGTCCCGCCCGCGGAAGAACTGGAAGAAGAACGGCCGGTCGTCGCTCACCGGGTCGACGGCGTACGCGTACCCGGCCTCGAACTCCGCGGCCGCCGCCTCGCCGCGCCGGATCGCGTCGACGTACGCGACGAACTCCGGCTCGCCCTCGTCCCCCGGGAGGTACGCGGGGCTGTACGCGTGGGCGCGCGCGGTCTCGGTGCAGAACCGGCGGAGGACGTTCACCTCGCCCTCGGTCATCGGCGTCCGCTTGACGATCGTGACCGCGTAGCGGGCCCGCTCGCCGGCGTCGCGCCCCGGCGTCCCCTCGCTGTCGACGTTGATCACCGCGATGTGCCGGCCGGGGTCCTCGACGCCGCGGGCCGCCAGCGACCGGGCCGCCATCCCGACCAGCCGGAGCGTCTCCCGCGGCGGGTAGAACCGCCAGCGAAGGACGCAGACCACGCCGTCGTCGTTCAGGTGGTCGAGGTAGTCGTCGATCGCCTCCTGCGTGTAGAGGTACGACTCGGCGACGATGTTCGCGCCGGACGCGAGGGCGGCGTAGGTGTCCGCCCCGGTGATCTGGATGATGTCGTACTTCTGGTCGGAGCGCGCCACGACCGACCGGCCGTCCGCGACCTCGATCGTGACCCGCGGGTCGTCGTAGACGTGGCCGGTGTACTCGCCGAACCGCTCGCGCATCATCGTCGCCGTCGAGCGGTTGATCTCCGCTCCGGTGACGCGCTTCGCGCCCATGAGGAGCGCGGTCTTCAGGTCGAGGCCGCCGCCGACGCCGATCACCAGCGCGTCGTCCCGGCTCGAGCGCGTCGCCGGGTCGAACGTCAGCAGGTAGCCGAGCGCCATGTGGTTCAGCATCAGGCCGTCGCGGTTCAGCTTCGCGTCGGACGGGATCCAGGTCGGCGCGTCGCCGTCCTGGTAGAGGCGGAGCATCGGGTCGGTCGCCTCGTCCCCCACCACGTCGATGCGGCAGATCGGGTCCCAGATCGACACGAGGTGGTCGGCGCCGCGGTCGAGCTCGAAGTCGAGCGTCTTGCCGCTGGCGCACGGGAACGGCAGCACCCGCTCGCCGACTCCGAGGAGCGCGAACGACGCGACCGCCGCGAGGCCGGCCCCCGCCGCCCCCGCGGTCCGCCCGCGACCGAACAGGAGCGCGCCGCCGCCGGCGAACGCGCGCCCCGCCGCGCCGCGCACGACGCCCGCCCCGCCGAACCCCCGGATCACCGGCATCGCGAGGCGCGCGCCGAGCGCCGAGCCGATCATGTTCACGGCGTACCGCCGGCTGACGACGCGGCCGCTCCCCTCCAGCGCCGCGGCGACGCCGATCCCCGCGAAGAAGAACGGGATCACCAGATAGAGGTACGAGACCGTCGCCCGGACCGCCGGGAGGCGCGAGTCCTGCTTCGGGAGCGCCTCGATCTCGTGGCGCGCGAGGAGCGCGAACGTGGCGACGGCGAGGACCGCGAACCAGATCGCGCCGCGGCCGGCCCGGACCTCGTCGACCGGACGGCGCGACACCGCGAGCCACGTCCCGCCGGCGGCGAAGCCGAGCAGGGTCACGGTCACGACGAGGTACGTGACGTGGTGCCAGAGGATGAACGAGAAGATCCGGACCTGACCGACCTCCAGGAGGAGGATGGCGGCCGACAGGAGGAGCAGTCCGAGGGCGATCGGGCCCTCACGGCGGCGGTCCGTGGCGTGGGTCATGGAGTTCCCGAAGGCGGAGAGCCCGGAATTCTAGCCCGGTCGCTCGGCGCCGGTCCGCGTGAATCGGGCGAAACTGCCGACCGGCGAGACGACGGCCTCCGCCGCGCTCGAGACGCGCTCAAGGCGCGTTCGCGGCGAGCGATCCGAGGAGGGCCCGCAGGTCCTCGACCCGGAACGGCTTCGACAGGTGCCCGTCCATCCCGGCGGCGAGACACTGCGTGCGATGTTCCGCCAGCGCGTCCGCGGTCAGCGCCACGATCGTCGGGCGACCGTCCTCCCGCGACGCGCGGATCCGGCGGGTCGCCTCGAGACCGTCGAGGACGGGCATCTGCACGTCCATCAGCACGAGGTCGTACTCCTCTCGCGCGACCGCGTCGACGGCCTGCTGCCCGTCCTCGACGCAGTCGGCGGTGCAGCCGAGCCGCTCGAGCGTCTTCACCGCGACCCTCCGGTTCACCGGATTGTCCTCGGCCACGAGGATCTTGAGCGGCGGCAGCTCGGCGGGGACCTCCTCCGTCCGCGCGGCGCGCGACTCGGCCGCCGCGGCATCGTCGAACAGGTCGAGGAGGAGCTGTCGAAGGCGCCACGACTTGACGGGACGCACGAGCGTCGTGCGGGCGACGCCGCAGGGCTGCCGCCCGAGGGAGGGCGAACCGAGCGACGCCAGCCGGACGATCGGGAGGTCCGGCGCCTCGGCGCGCACGATCTCGAGCGCGGGACGCCGCTCCGCGTCCTCGACCCGTTCGTCGAGGAACGCGACGTCGAACCGCTCCCCACGCGAGAGCACGCTCCGGGCCCAGGCCGCCGACCGCCGACCGAACACGCTCAGCCCGAACCCGCGGAGGCGGCGGACGAACACGTCGAGCTCGCGCGGGTTCTCGAGCAGCACCAGGGCCCGGCGTCCCTCCAAGGGACGACGATCCTCCGGGGCGGGCTCGAACCGCTTCGCCGGCATCGCGGCCCGGATCGTGAACCGGAACGCCGCGCCCTCGCCCGGCCGCGAGTCGACCTCGATCGTGCCGCCCATCTGCCGGACGAGGCGGGCGCTGATCGCGAGGCCGAGCCCGGTCCCCCCGAAGCGCCTCGTCGTCGAGGCCTCGGCCTGGGTGAACGGGTCGAAGAGCGCGCTCCGTCGATCCTCGGGGATCCCGATCCCCGTGTCGGCGACCACGAACTCCAGGACGCACTCCGGCCCGCCGTCGTCGAGCCGCCGAGCGGTCAGCACCACCTCCCCCTCGTCCGTGAACTTCACCGCGTTGGAGAGGAGGTTGACGATCACCTGCCGGAGCCTCGTGACGTCGCCGAGGACCTCGGACGGG
>JBICIB010000491.1:0-4664 GCA_043101415.1 Planctomycetota bacterium JB042
AGGGACAGGTACAGGGACAGGGACAGGGACAGGGACAGGGACAGGGACAGGGACAGGGACAGGGACAGGGACAGGGACAGTGAGCGGGAGAAGAGCGCGTCTTCGACGCAGGGGCCGGGCGCGGGCAGCGCCGCGCCGGACCTTCCCGCGAAGAAGGCGAGTAGGACGCGTCGAGCGCACCCGAACCGCCCGCGCGTGATCGAGGCGTTTCACGTCGCGTACCGCAAGGCGACCGGCGGGGAGAAGCCCTCGTGGACCTCGAAGGCGCGCGGCCTCGCCGACCAGCTCGCGAACCTTCACCCGATCGACGTCATCGAGCAGCGCATCGAGCGGTGCTACGGCGAGCGCCGTCCGGCGTGGCTTTGGGAGTCGGGCGACGTGCCCGACATGGGACAGTTCTTCACGGTGTTCGACCGGCTCGCACGACCTGCAGCGAAGGCCGACGCTGACGACCTGATGGACGAGTGGAAACCGCCGCCTCGTCGACGATCGACCTCGTCCGAGCACGACGGGTCGACCGGCGGCGAGAGCGCGGCAGAGGGCTCCGGAGCGTCGGAGGGAGGGCGTCATGTCGACTGACGTCATGACGGTCGGAGTCGAACACGGTGAGCGCGGCCTCAGGATCGTCCTGAATCTGCCGTCCTGCACGAGAGACTACGCGGGCACGAAGAAGGGTCGGGCGGACGCGATCGAGGACGTCAAGCTGTTCCTCACTCGGGAGCTACAGCGCGCCGCGTCCGACGGGTCGGACGAGTGATGTCCTCGCTGTACGACGAGGACGTCGAGCGAGCCGTCGTCGGAGCAGCGCTCGCCCATCCGGATGGTGCGGCCGAAGTGCTCGCGAACGTTCGAGCGACGGACTTCGGCGACGTGCGGGCACGCACGGTCTTCGAGGCGATGGAGGCGGTCGAGGAGCGGCACAACCTCGTCGACGCCGTCAGCGTCGCGTCGGAGTTGAGGGTGAGGAAGGCCTTCGACCGCGTCGGGGGTTCGACGTATCTGGCCGTCTGCGCCGAGACGATCACGTCTCTCGATGCCCTTCCGGCTTTCCTTCGGCGGGTGCGTCAGGATTCGCGGCGCCGAGAGGGTCTTCGGGCGATCGAGGAATCGCGAGCGGCCCTCCGCGCGTGCCACGCGAGCGACGTCGACGAGGTCGTCGCCGCGGCGGTGGGGCGGCTGTGTGCTCCGATGGCCGCGGACCGCGAGTCCTGCACTCACGCCGGAACCGAAGCCCGGATCGTGCTCGAAGGTCTGGGCGAGGCCGCGGATCATCGCGGCGTGGTCCGAACGGGAATCCGGACTCTCGACGAGATCCTGCAGGGACTGCGGCCTGGTGAGCTGACGTTGATCGCCGCCCGCCCCTCCGTCGGCAAGACGAGTTTGGCGACATCGATCGCGTTGTCCGTCGCGCTGTTCGGGGAGACCGTGCTGCTCTTCACGTTGGAGGTGGATCGGTCCCAGATGGCCCGGAACCTGCTGGCGAACCTCGCGAGCGTTTCGACGTACCACCTTCGACGAGGGGACGTCGACGAGGACGAGCGATCCCGCCTCGAAGCGGCGTCTACGAGGTTGGCGTCGGCTCCGCTGTACGTGGACGACGATCCCGACGCATCGATCGTCCGCGTTCGAGCGAAAGCCCGGCGGGTCGCGCGTCGGGACGGGCTCGCTCTGATCGTCGTCGACTACCTGCAGCTCCTCGCGGCCCCGAAGTCGGAGAATCGGAACCTGGCGGTGGCCTCGATGAGCCGTGGCCTCAAGCTCCTGGCGCGGCAACTGCACGTCCCCGTCGTGGCCCTGTCCCAGCTCAACCGTGCGGTCGAGACCCGCGAGGACAGGGTTCCGAGACTCTCCGATCTCCGCGACTCGGGCTCTCTGGAGCAGGACGCCGACGTCGTTCTGCTCCTCGATCGGCCGGCGACTCGTCTGTCCGCGCCTCCGCGGTGCGAGATCGAGAAGGCGAGCGTTCGGGTTGCGAAGAACCGCAACGGACCGACGGGAAGCGTGAGGTTGCGGTTCCGGCCGGATTTCCTTCGCTTCGAAGAGTACGGACCGGAGGGTTGATGAACGTCAACGTGTTGTGTATCGTCAACAGCATGTTGACGAAGGTCTTGAGGCAAGCCATCGCGGCGTATCCGTCCCGCAACCTCCTGGCTCGGGAGAGCGGAGTGGACAAGGGAGCGATCAGCCGGTTCGTGAACGGTCACTCCACGCTGACGCTGGAGACGGTCGACAAGCTCGTTCCGGTGCTCGGGCTCAAACTCGTCGACGAGAAGCAGGGCCGCCGGCCCCGAAAGAGATGACCATGGCGAGACGCACGCGAGGACGTCAGAACGGTCTCGGGACCGTGTACAAGCGGGGCGGGACGGGTCCATGGCTCATCTCGTACTTCGATGCCGACGGTCGTCGACGGCAGGAGAACACCAAGACGACGGACAAGCGGACGGCCGACGCGATCCTGGCGAAGCGGCTCGAAGAGGTCGCGAAGATCCGGAGCGGACTCGTTCCGGCGCGTGCCAAGCGGTTCGCCGACGCGAACCGAATCTCACTCGCGGACCACGTCGAGGCGTATCTGACGTGGTGTGGAGATGACGGACAGGCGAAGCAGCACGTCGCCACGAAGCGGACACAGATCGAGCGGGCCACGGTCTACCTCACCGCGAGCCGACTCTCCGATCTCGACGCGGACGGCGTCGCGCGCTTCCTCCGGAACCTGACGACGAAGAAGAGCGGAAACCCGTCGGCGCGCACCCGGAATGCGCACCGCGCCGCACTCATCGGTTTCCTCTCGTGGTGCGTCAAGACCAAGCGCATCGCGGAGAACCCGCTGACGATGGTGCCACGGGCCGACGAGCGAGTCGACCGGAAGCGCGTCCGACGAGCCCTGACCGTCGAGGAGATCGGCAAGCTGCTGACGGTCGTCCGGAAGGCCGACGAGAGCCCACGCGGGCGCGCCGTCGGGTCGCGGGAGGCGGTTTACGTCACCGCCGCTCTCTCCGGCCTTCGGCGCGGCGAGCTGCGGAAGATCCGGTGGGGCGACGTCGACCTCGACGAGGGGACGCTCCACGTCCGTGTCGGGGTCGGGAAGGCGAAGCGGGACGACGTGGTCCCGCTCCACCCGCAGGTCGTCGAGGTTCTCCGACGCACGCGGCCCCGCGAGGCGCTTCCGGCCGCCTCCGTCTTCCCGACCCTGCCGACGATGACGACCTTCCGAGACGATCTGGCGCGCGCCGAGATCGCCGAGAAGGACGACGAGGGGCGCGTGCTCGACTTCCACGCTCTCCGCGCGACGACGGCGACCCTGCTGGCGAGGCTCGGGACCCCGCCGCAGATCGTCATGCGGATCATGCGACACTCGAAGATCGAGATGACCATGGAGCACTACACGGCGCTCCGGATCGGAGACAGCCGCGCCGCCGTCGAGCGGCTCCCGTGGCTCGGCGACTTGCCCGCGGAGGGGTCGAACATGGCAGCGGCCGCCGGAGGGCTGCAGCAGCAGTATTCGCAGCAGTACGAGCGCGACGCTATGCGATTCGGTGCGAAGTCTGGACGCGATTCCGACGCGTCCGCGCGCCCCGAGACGACACGAGCCCCCGCAGATCGCGAAGATCTGCGAGGGCTCGCGATGTCGGAGATGGCGAGGGTGACGGGACTTGAACCCGCGGCCTCCAGCGTGACAGGCTGGCGCTCTAAACCGATCTGAGCTACACCCCCGCACCGTTGTTCGGTTGCGGCGAGCCGGGGATTCTAGACGCCCCCGAGAGAGGGGGAAAGGGGGAATCCTGGGGAATCAGCCGGCGGCGGGGCGGATCGGGAGGGTGACCACGACGTGGTCGGCGGTCCGGCCGCCGACGTGCACCTCGAACGCGGCGCCGAGCCGCTCGAGGGCGGGGCGGAGCGACCGGAGGAGGAGCCGGCGGCGCCGGAGGTCGGGGAGTTCGGCCCCCTCGACGTCGCCGGCGTCGAGCTCGAACCGGAGGCGGTCCGCCTCGACCCGCGCGGAGAGGCGGAGCGTCCCGCCGGTCGCCCCCGAGGTCAGGAGCTCCCACGCCGAGAGGACGAGCTCGGTCGCGGCGATGGCGTCGAGCGAGCGGGCCCGTCCGTCGCCGATCCGCGACGCGCGCGCGAACAGACGGACCGGCCTCCCCGCGCCCCGCCGGAGCCGCCGGAACAGGTCGGCGATCGCGAGGCGGAGCGGGAGCCGTCGCGGCGTCCGCGCGTCGGCCAGCAGCTGGACGACCCGCTCCACCAGCGCCGACGTCGGCGACGGGTCCTGCGCCGCCCACGCGCGCGTCACCGCCTCCTCGCGCCGGGCGAGCGCCTCCAGTCCGTGGACCGACGCGTCCGGATCGATCGGCAGCAGGAGGAGCACGTCGAGCGGGTCGTCCCCGTCGCCCGGGAGGCGGGCGCAGCGGGCGTCGATCCGCCGCTCGACCGTCCGCTCCGAGGTGAGGCCGAACGCCGCGGCGCCGTCCCGGTCGGCGACCCCGAACCGGGTCAGCCCGGCGACGGCGAGCTGCTCGGGACGGAGCGCCAGCCGGTCGCGCGCGGTGGCGTTCGCGAACCGGAGGCGGCCGCTTCGGGCGCGCACGACGAGGGGGATCGGCAGCCGGTCGAGTGCGTCGAACACCGCGATCGACGGCCGCGGACGTGCGGGATCGATGGTC
>JBICIB010000492.1:0-3609 GCA_043101415.1 Planctomycetota bacterium JB042
GCCGACTACCTCGAGAGCTTCCTCGCCTCCGCCTTCGGCGAGATCGGGGAGGACGGCGACCTGCTCCTGTCGGCGGACG
This sequence comes from Planctomycetota bacterium JB042, assembly GCA_043101415.1. Lineage (GTDB taxonomy): Bacteria > Planctomycetota > B15-G4 > B15-G4 > JADJEK01 > JAUIEL01. The sequence continues at coordinate 80 of JBICIB010000492.1, forward strand.
ACGCGAAGGCGGAGGACGACGACGAGGAGCCTCGGACGGTCGCCCGCTATCCGGTCGTCGGGACGATCGGCCGCGGCGGGATCGGGGTGGTCTATCGCGCGGAGGACGAGGAGCTCGGCCGGGAGCTGGCGGTGAAGGTCCTCCGCCGCTCCCTCGCGCGCCACGAGGAGCTCCGCCGTCGCTTCGTCGAGGAGGCGCGCATCTGCAGCCGCCTCCAGCATCCGGGCGTGGTCCCGGTCCACGAGGTCGGGACGCTCGACGACGGCCGCCCGTACTTCACGATGAAGATCGTCGAGGGGAAGACGCTGGCCGAGCGCCTCGCCACGCGGACGCCGGACCGGGACGACGCGCGACGCGACCTCGAGGTCTTCTCGAAGATCGGGCAGACGCTGGCGTACGCGCACTCGCACGGCGTCGTCCACGGGGACGTCAAGCCCCAGAACGTGATGGTCGGCGCGTTCGGCGAGGTGCAGCTCATGGATTGGGGGTTCGCCCGCGGACCGGAGTCCCCCGTCGAGACCCCCGCCGGCGAGCCCCGCACCCGGGTGATCGGCACCCCGGCGTACATGGCGCCGGAGCAGGCGAAGGGGACGGTCACCGAGCTGACCCCGCGCACGGACGTCTTCGGCCTCGGCGCGATCCTCTGCGAGATCCTGAGCGGCGCGCCGCCGTATCTCGCGGACTCGAAGTCGGAGGTCTGCGCGATCGCCGCCCGCGCCGACCTCGGCGACGCGCGGGCCCGTCTCGAGGCGTGCGGCGAGGACGAGGCCCTGGTCGCCCTCGCGCTCCGCTGCATGGCGGCCGACCCGCTCGACCGGCCGGTCGACGCCGGGGCGGTCGCGGCCGAGGTCGATCGGCACCTCGACGGGCTCGAGCAGAAGGCGCGCTCCCTCGAGGTCGAGGCGGCCGAGGCGCGCGCGGTGGCGGCCGAGGAGCGACGCTCGCGTCGCCTGACGCTCGCGCTGACGCTGACCGTCCTCGTGGCGCTCGTCGCCAGCGCCGCGATCCTCCTCTGGATCGAACGGGACCGGAGCCGACGCCGCGCCGCGATCGAGCGCGGGATCGCGACCGCGGAGGAGCGCGCGTCCCTGCTCCGCCGCGACGCCCTCACGGCGCCCCCCGGGGAGGCCGGCGCCTGGGACGGCGTCCTGGCCGCCGCCCTCGAGGCGACGCGGCTGGCGCGCTCGCCCGACGCCGCCGAGGAGTCCGCCGCGCGGGTGAGCGCCCTCACCCGCGCGCTCGAGGAGGAGGCGCGGACGGCCCGGAAGGACGCCGACGTCCTCCGGCGCCTGGCGGACCTCCGCCCGCACGTCGGCGACGACCGATCGAACGAGGAGCTCGACCGGGCGTACGCCGACATCTTCGCCGACGTCGGGATCGCGTTCGGAGCGGGCGGGACCCTCGACGTCGCCGCCGCGGCCGCGACCCTCCGAACGTCGTCCGTGCGCGGCGCGCTGATCGACGCGCTCGACGAGTGGGTCCACCATCGGCGGCGCCTCGAGGGAGAGGACGGCGGGGAATGGCGCACCCTGCTCGCGCTCGCCGACGCGGCGGACGACGACCCGTGGCGGCGCGAGATGCGGGACGGATACGCGCGCGCCGACGTCGACCTCCTCCGGACCCTGGCCGAGGCGAACGTCACCCGCCACGTCTCCCCCGTCGCGCTCGACCTGCTCGCCCGGGCGCTGCTCGAACGTGGAGGTCGGGACGCGGCGATCGACCTGTACCGGCGGGCCGCCCGCCTGCACCCCGGCGACTTCTGGATCCACCACAACCTCGCGGGACAGCTCCATTCGCTCCGCCCCCGCCCGGCCGAGGAGATCCTCCGCCACCTCCACATGGCGCTGGCGATCCGCCCCGACAGCGCCCACGCCCGCACCGACCTCGCGCTCGAACACCTGATGCAGGGGCGCGACGACGACGCGATCGAGATCCTCGAACAGGCGCGCCGGCTCGATCCTCGCTACGGGCGGGCCGCGTTCCTGCTCGGCGCCGCGTACGTCCGGAACGAACGACTGTTCGACGCGCTGCTCGCCGCCCGCGACGCCGAACAGCTCGACATCGGGGGGGCCTGGACGACGCTGGTGCAGGCGCAGGTCGGCACCGGTCACCTCGAGGAGGCGTACGATCGGCTGGAACGGCGGCGCGCCGAGGCGCCGGACGACCCGATCGTCCCCGCGATCCTCGCCGCCATCCTGACCGACGACTACCGCTACGAGGAAGCGCTGGAGCAGGCGGACCGAGCGCTCGAGCTCGAGCCGGCGAACGCGAACGCGTACGGCGTCCGCATGATGATCCGCATGGAACGGGGGGACTTCGAGGGGGCGCTGGCCGCGCTCGCCACGGGCCGCGAGATCGGCGAGCGAGGACCGGACCCGCTCTCCGACGTGTACCGGCAGTGGATCCCGCGGCTGCGGGAGTTCCAGGAGATCGTGCCGTTCGTCGAGCGCGTGAAGCGCGGCGAACCGGCGCCGGCGGCGCCCGGCGCTCGCCTCGCGATGGCCGAGGTCGCGTTCCTGATCGGAGAGGCCGACGTCGCGCTCGAGCTGCTGGAGAGCGCCCTCCCCGATCCGGGGGACCCGAGCCCCTGGTCCTCCTGGTTCCTCGCCGCCCGGGCCGCCGCGAGGGCCGGCGCCGAGGTCGAGCGAACGCTCGGCCACGTGAGGCGCGCCGTCGAGGAGTGCGAGGCGGCCGTGGAGCGCGGCGACGTCTCGCCGCGCCACACGCTCCCGATGCTGCGGAAGTGGCGGCTCTCGCCGGAGCTGGTGGGGCTGGCCGAGGGCGAGCCGGACGCGGCCGCGCTCGCGGCACGGATCGACGCCCTGGCCCGCGGGGTACGCGAGGACGGACTCCGGGCCGCGCGGGAGCGCGCGGTGGCCCGCGCCGGCGGATAGACTGTCCCCCGGTCCGAGAGGGCGAGGAGGCGCCGTTGGATCGCGGGGACCGAGGCCCGAGGGACGGCCCGGAGGAGAGCCGCCCGATCAGGGACGCGTGGGACGGCGCGACCGACGCGCTGGAGCGCGCCGCGCTCGCGACGTTCAATCCGCTCTTCTACCGGCTCCGTTCGACGCTCCGGTTCCGCCGGGGCGGCTACCGCGAGGCCCCCGCCCGGGGCGCCCACCTCTCCCCGACGATGTCCTTGTGGATCGGCGGGGATCGCTCGCGAGCCTTGGCGGAACGGTACGACGTCGGGCCGATGCACGCGCACCTGCACCTCGGCTCGTACGCGCTCGCGCTGCTGCGCCTCGACCTGCTCGACCTCGTCGCGGCGCGGGCGCCCGATCTCGTGGCGCCGCACGCCGGAGGAACGCTCCGTCTGCTCGACGTCGGCGCGAAGAACTTCGACTCCGCGATCGCGCTCGAGCGGTTCTTCCGGACCCGTGTCGCCCCCCCCTCCCTGACCGGGATCGAGATCGACGCCTTCCGCGTCTACCGAGGGCTGCACAGCCGGGCCGACGTCGCCCACTACTACCTCTCCCTCCTCCCCGCCGCCGTCCCTCCGCACCGGTACCTCGCCGGCGACGTCCTCG
>JBICIB010000493.1:0-2896 GCA_043101415.1 Planctomycetota bacterium JB042
AACGCGAGCGCGGTCCGGACGTTCGCCGCCGGCGTCACCGCGGTCACCGGCGAGGTCGACCTGATCGTCCGCGCGAACCGGCCGAGCTTCCGCGAGGACGTCTTCCCGACCGTCCTCGGGACCGAGGGGGTCGCGGCCGCGAAGCCGCGCGTCGGCGTCGAGGCGCGGCTGGTCGGCGGCGGCGATCCGTGGGTCGACGTCGTCGGCGTCGACCTGCTCGGGCCCGCGGAGCTGCCGCTCGAGGGGGAGCCGCCGTCGCCCGCCGACCTCCTGGCCGGCGGCGGCTGGTCCGCCGTCTCCGGCGCGCTTCTCGACGCGGCCGACCTCGCGGTCGGCGACCGGTTCCGCGTCACGAGCGGGACGCGGACGATCGACCTCGTCGTCGGCGCGCGGCTCGACCCCGAGCGGCGCGGCAACCTCGGCGCGGACCGGCTGGTCGTGCTCGACGTCGCGGAGGCGCAGCGCCGGCTCGGCCGGCGGGGCGAGCTCGACCGGATCGACGTCGAGGTGCGGGGCGGAGCGGACGTCGAGCGGGTCCGCGAGCGTCTCCAGGCGCGCCTCCCGCCGGGGCTGGAGGCGCGGACGCCGGGGGAGGAGGGGGCGCGGGCGGGCGCGCTCCTCGAAGCGTTCCGGATGAACCTGACCGCGCTCAGCCTCGTCTCGGTCTTCGTCGGGGTCTTCCTGGTCTACGCGAGCCTCCGCGCGTCGCTCGTCCGGCGGCGCCGCGAACTCGGCGTGCTGCGGGCGCTCGGCGCGGGGCGGGGCCAGGTGCTCGGGGTCATCCTCGCGGAGGTCGCGCTCGTCGGCGCGCTCGGGACGGCGCTGGGGGTCGTCCTCGGGTGGCAGGCGGCGGCGAGCCAGCTCGGCGCGGTCAGCCGGACCATGACCAGCCTCTATCTCCTCGACGAGGTCCGCGAGCTCGTCTTCCCGCCGAGCACGATCGCGCTCGGCGCGCTCGTCGGGATCGGCGGCTCGATCCTCGGGGCGCTCGGCCCGGCGCTCGAGCTCGTCCGCCGCGACCCGATGCAGCTCCTCCACGTCGGCGGAGGCGACGGCCGTCCGGCGCGCGCGATCGGCCGGACGGCGATCGGCCTGCTCCTGCCCGCCGTCGGGTTCGGATGGGCGTTCGCGGTCGGCCTCGAGGATCGGAGGGCGGGGTTCGTGATCGGTCTGGCCGTCCTCCTCGCGCTCCCGCTCCTCGCTCCGGCGCTCCTCGCGCTCGCGTCCCGGTCCGTGCGGCGACCCGGGTTCGGCGTCGGGTACGCGCTCCGCGCGCTCGACGGCCGGTCGGGGTCGGCGGCGACGGCGATCGCCGGGCTCGCGGCGGCGGCGGCGATGCTGTTCGGCGTGACGGCGATGGTCGAGAGCTTCCGCGACACCGTGCGGGACTGGGTCGCGCGATCGATCCGCGCCGACGTCTACGTCGCGACGAAGTCGTGGGCGCGGGGAGTCCAGGACGCCGAGCTCGACGACGACGTGGTCGCCCGCCTCGCCGCGTTCGAGGGGGTGGCGGCGATCGATCGGCTCCGGAAGCTGCACGTCTGGGTCGGCGATCACCGGCTCTCGGTCGTCGGCGTCGACTGGGACGGCGTGCCGGCGGCGGCCGCGCGCTTCCCGCTCCTCTCGGGGGACGAGGACGACGCGCTCGCGGCGGTCCGCGCGGGGCGCGCGTGTCTCCTCGGCGAGCCGTCGGCGGCGAAGCTCGGGGTCGCGGTCGGCGACGTGCTGCGGCTGCCGGGAGGGGACGGCGCCGTCGTCGAGTGGCCGGTCGCGGGGATCCACGAGGACTACACGTCGGAGTTCGGGACCGCGGTCGTCTCGCTCCCGGCGATGGAGCGAGCGTACGGGCCGGCGACCGTGAACTCGATGTCGCTCTACCTCGAGGACGGCGTCGATCCGGACCGGACCATCGACGCGCTGCGCGGCGCGTTCGACGGGGTGCCGCTGACGTTCACGAGCAACGCGCGCCTTCGGCGGGAGGTCGACCGGATCTTCGACGAGACGTTCGTCGTGACGAGGCTGCTCCAGGCGATGAGCCTGACCGTGGCCGCGTGCGCGGTGGCGCTGACGCTGCTCGTGATGGCGCGGGAGCGGCGGCTGGAGATCGCGCTCTACCGATCGATCGGGGCGACGCGGGGGCAGGTGTTCCGCCTCTTCCTCGCCAAGGGGGCGGGGATCGCGCTGCTCGGCGTCCTGCTCGGCGGGCTCGGGGGCGCGGGGCTCTTCTTCGTCCTGACGCAGTCGATCAACCGGGCGTGGTTCGGATGGACGATCCGGGGGACGTTCCCGGCCGGGACGCTCGCGCTGCAGGTCGCGACGATCGCGGCCGTGGTGCTCGTCGCGAGCCTGCGGCCGGCGTGGAAGGCGGGGGAGACCCCCGCGACGGAGCTCTGCCGTGAAGACTGAACGCACCGCGCCGGCGCGCGCCGGCCTCGTCCTCTCGATCGTCTCGTCGGCCCTGCTCTCCTCCGTCGGCGCGCTCGTCGCCGCCGAGGGGTGGGCGCGGGCGACGCCGGACCACGAGTGGTCGTTCCCGCGCGATCATCACGCGCACGAGGAGACCTCGATCGAGTGGTGGTACGTGACCGGGATCGTACGGGACGTCGACGACCCGTCGCGTCGGTACGGGTTCCAGTTCACGCTCTTCCGCGTCGGGCTCGTCCCCGGGGCGGGCGCGCCGGAGGGGGGCTTCGACGCCGGGCACGCGGTGATGGGGCACGCCTCGATCACCGACGTCGCGGGCGGCGAACACCGCTTCCTCGAGCTGTTCCGCCGGGCCAGCCCGCTCCTCGGCGGGTTCCCCCCGTTCGAGGGCGGGGACGAGGCGGTCGTGGCCTGGGCGCGCGCGCCGGCGGGGCCCGACGAACGGTGGGAGGTTCGCCGGCCGGGCGACCGC
>JBICIB010000494.1:0-6836 GCA_043101415.1 Planctomycetota bacterium JB042
TCCACGCGGTGGCGACCGGTTTCGTGCGCGTCCACTCCGGCGCCGACGGCGCGCTCCTGCATCAGTTCTTCGGCGCGAACCCGGCGGACCAGTACGGGTTCGCCTCCTCGTTCCTCGGCGACGTCGACGCCGACGGCCACGACGACTACGCGATCACCGCGGTGTTCGCGCAGGCGGCGGCGTTCGAGGCGGGGCTCCTCGAGGTCCGGTCGGGCGCGACCGGGAACCTCCTGTACACGCGGCTCGGCGGCGGGCTCGGCTACTGGTTCGGGTGGTCGGTCGCGGCGGCGGGGGACCTCGACAACGACGGGTTCACGGACGTGATCACCGGCGCGACGGCCGACCCGTCGGGCGGTCCGAACGCCGGCGCGGCGGAGGTCTGGTCCGGGCCGACGGGAACGCCGCTCCTGAAGTTCACGGGGCACGGACAGGACGCCTTCCTCGGCTGGTCGGTCGACGGGCTCGGGGACGTCGACGGCGACGGCTTCGACGACGTGGCGGCCGGCGCCCCGCTCGACAGCACGACGCAGACGGAGGGGGGCATGGTCCGGGTCGTCTCCGGGGCGACGGGGCTCGGCGTGCTCGACGCGTACGGGACCGCGGTCGGCGGACACTTCGGGACCGCGATCGCCGGCCCCGGCGACGTCGACGGCGACGGACGAGCGGACCTGTTCGTCGGCGCGCCGGACGACGGCCAGGGCGGCCTGCCGTACGGCGCCGTCTGGGGGATCTCCGGGCGGGACGGATCGGTGTTCGACGTGGTCCAGTCGACGACCGGGCTGCTGACCGACCTCGGCGACGCGCTCGCCGCGGTGGGGGACGTCGACCAGGACGGAGTCTCCGACCTCCTCGCCGGGGCGCCGGTCGACGCGGGCGCCGCGCAGACGGCCGGGGCGGCGCGGCTCTACTCCGGGGCGTGCTTCAACCTCTGGTCGTACGGCAGCGGATCGCCCGGATCGGGCGGGCGGACGCCGGTGATCCGATCGATCGGGTCGCTCCCCCGGATCGGCAGCGGCGCGTTCCGGCTCGAGATCGCCGACGCGCTCGGCGGGGCGCCGTGCCTCCTCCTGATCGGGGCGGGGAGCGCCGCGCAGGCGACGCCGTGGGGAAGCCTGCTCGTCGATCCGAACCAGCCGCTGGTGTCGATCGACATCCCGCTCGGGGGACAGGCCGGGGTGCCCGGCGCCGGCGGCGTGCTGCTCGCGCCCCCGATCCCGTCCGACCTCGGCCTGGTCGGGGCGACGGTCCACCTCCAGGTGCTCGTCGGGGACGCGGTGTCGAGCGGAGGGATCGCCCACTCCGCGGGGCTCCGGCTCACCGTCTGCCGCTGACGGGGGACGACGGTCGCCCGCCCGGACGCCCCTCGGGTGGGTCGTGAAAGTCGACGCCGGGCGAACGACCGTCGGTCCGGGGAGGGGGAGCGGACGCGGGAGCGAAGGTCCGCTCCGGGATTCTCGCGTCGATTCGGTTCGCGACGGGGATGAGACGGTGGGACTGCCCCCGTCCGGATCGAACCATGAACGTGAAGATCTCCACCCTCCTCCTCGTCGCGGCCGCCGTGTCTCCGTGCGGACCGCTCCTCGGCGGTGAAGTCGAGCGGATCGACGGGCCGAGCGGCCAGCAGCCGAACCTCGGGTCGCAGCTCGCGTCGGTCTCCGCCGACGGTCGGCTCGTCGCCTTCTCCAGCCAGGCGACCAACCTGATCCCGAACGATCAGAACGCCTTCTCGGACATCTTCCTGAAGGATCGTCCGACCGGCGCGGTCACGCTGATCAGCAGGAGCACGGCCGGCGTCCAGTCGGACTACGCTTCGTTCTGCCCGGTGATCACGCCCGACGGGCGGTACGTCGCGTTCGAGTCGTGGGCGTCGAACCTGCATCCGCTGGCGCAGAACTCCCACCCGGGCAACGTCTATGTGCACGACGTCCAGACCGGCGTGACCGACGTCGTCAACCTGACGTCGACGGGAGGGGTGGCGAGCACCTGGGCGGCGTTCCCGTCGATCTCGGACGACGGCCGGTTCGTCGCGTTCTACAGCCCGGCGACGAACCTCGTCCCGAACGACACGAACGGAAAGTTCGACCTCTTCCTGCGCGACCGGCAGCTCGGGACGACGACCCGGATCACCGAGACCGCGGGCGGCGTCGAGGCGAACGACAGCTCGTGGTTCCCGACCCTCTCCGGGGACGGCCGGTACGTCGCCTTCGTCAGCGGCGCGAGCAACCTCGTCCCGAACGACTTCAACGGGTTCCGGGACGTCTTCCGGTGGGATCGGACGACCGGGCAGATCGAGCTCGTGAGCCTCTCCACCGCCGGCGCGCAGGCGAACTTCACGTGCGACTCCGACGGGATCGGCTGGGTCTCCGAGGACGGCCGGTTCATCGCGTTCAGCTCGAAGGCGACGAACCTCGTCCCCGGCGACACGAACGGCGTGGAGGACGTCTTCGTCCGCGACATGGTCCTGAACGTCACGACCCGGGTGACGCCGAACACCTCGAACGGCGACTCGCGGTGGCCGGTGATCAGCGGCGACGGCCGGTACGTCTCGTTCGAGAGCCGCTCGTCGTCGCTCGTCCCGAACGGGACCCTCCAGTCGGACGTCTACACGTTCGATCGGATCGCGAAGGAGATGCGCCGCCTGAGCGAGGTGTCGGCGACGGTCGCCGGGAACGACGAGTCGTTCGCGCCGACGATCTCGGGCGGCGGCCGGTACGTCGTCTTCCACAGCCGGGCGACGAACCTCGTCGCGGGCGACACCAACGGCCAGCCGGACATCTTCCTTCACGCCGAGTGCTGGGCGACCGGCACGAACCTCGGGCCGGGCCTCGCGGGGACCGGCGGCCTCGTCCCCGCGCTCGCGGTCGCGGCCGGGCCGTGCTACCCGAACGGCCACGCGCTGACCGCGACCGACGTGGTCGGCGGCGCGGCGGGGCTGCTCCTGTACGGGGTGCAGTCGGCGTCGATCCCCGCGTTCGGCGGGACGGTCCACGTCGACGTCCTGCAGCCGCACGCCTGGGCGCCGGTGACGTTCGGCGGGCCGTCGGGCACGGCGGGGGCCGGGCAGTTCACCGTCGACCCCCTCGACCTCGCGGTCCTCGCCGGTCAGTCGTTCGCGGTCCAGATGCTCGCCGCCGACCCCGCCGCGCCGTTCGGCGTCGCGATGTCGAACGGGGTCGAGCTCGAGATCGGGTTCTGATCTCGGCTCATCGGCGGTCGTCGGACGACCACCGCGCGCGCACGTCGCGCCAGTCGTACACCTGGAACGTGCGGTCGTCCGACATCGCCACGAACAGGCCGCGGGGGAACCGCGGGCCGAGCGGGATCGCGGTCGCGTCGCTGCCGTCGCTCTCGACGGTCGAGAGGGGGACGACCGCCAGGCGGGCGTGGGGCGGGCGTCGCGAGAAGACGTGGAAGCGGCCGGCCGCCTGGTCGGAGACGAGGAGCACGCCTCCCTCGGGGCCGAACGGGTAGAGGGAGATCCCTTCGCGGTCCTCCTCGAACCCGTCGGTCCCGAACCGGGCGCGCTCGAGGTCGGCGTCCGGGGCGTCCGGGTCGGCGGCCCACTTGTGGACGCCGACCGCCTCCTCGGAGTAGTACACCTCGCCGAGCTCGTCGTCGACGCAGACCGCCTCGACCTCGTTCCCCTCTCCCTCGATCGTCGGGTGCGCCGGGCCGCTCCAGGACCCGAAGCGGCGGACGACGACCGCGCGGATCTTCCCGTCCCCGTCGTCCTCGAGCCGGTATTGCCAGAGGAGCGCGTCGGTCGGCCCGACCTTGCGGGAGAGGATCGCGAAGACCGCGCCGTCGCTCGGACGCCGGTAGAGGGCGACCCCCATCGGGCGGCGGTCCGGTTCGCCGGCGAAGACCGCGATCCCGCCGCCGTCGAGCGGGGCGAGGTCGGGGAGACGGAAGACGCGCATCCGGCCGCCGTCCCGCTCGGTCACCACCGCGACGTCGACCGTGCCGCCGTCGAGGCGGAGGTCGTACTCGACGTCGACGTTGTTCGGTCGCGCGAGACCCTCGACGGTGAGGTCTTCGCGCCGCTTTCCGGCGAGGTCGAACGCGAACAGCCGCCCCCCCTTGTCGGTGCCGAGGAGGAGCGATCGCGAGGGATCGGCCCGATCGATCCAGATCGCCGGGTCGTCCGAGTCGTCGATCACCGGGTCGGTCACCAGGATCGGTCGCACGGGCGCCTGGACGTCGGCCTCCTCGCCGGCGAGCGCGAGACAGAGGGCGGCGACGAGGCGCATGGTTCGGACTCCGTGGCTCGGGGCGGATCGAGGACGCGAGCGTAGCGCTCGCGTCCCCGGGAGGGCGGAGGGTCCTCTACTTCGGCGCGGCGACCTTCGCGCCCTGCGTGCCGACGAATCCGTCGGGCGTCGAGGCGTCGGCGAAGAACGCCTGGAAGTGGAGCGCGAACCCGGCGGGGATCGCCGGAGTCGGCGGGACGAGGATCCCCGCGAGCTGCTCGCCGTTCGCGTCGAGCTGCAGCGGGATCGTCAGCGGCAGGAGCGGCAGCGCGAGGTTCAGCGGGCAGCTTCCGGCGAGGAGCGAGTCCGCGCCGCCCGACGTGAGGATCAGCCCGTGCGCGAACGGGAGGCCGCCGCCGAGGTCGAACGTGACCGTCTCGTTCGCGACGAGCGCGCCGGTGACCACGAGCTCGGCCGCCTGGCCGTTCGATCCGACGCACGAGTCGCCGTAGTTCCGGGTCGTCGGCACCAGGAAGTAGATGTGGTTCGCCTCGTTGTCGCTCCCCTGCTGGACGAGCACGATCGTGCCGTCCTCCGGGAGGGAGGCGCAGCTCTCGAGCTGGAGGACGTGCGGCGCGCCCAGCACGAGTCCCGGGTCGAGGAGCGGGGCGCCGAACGGGACGTCGTTCACGGTGAGCGGCTCGTACCCGACGAGGTTGCCGTCGAGGTCGAACGCCTGCAGGCCGGGGTGGTTGTCGTCGAGCGTCACGAGGAGGACGCCGCCCTCGCCCTGGAAGGCGCGCGGGAACGTGTCGACGTCCGCGAGGAGGGTGAGTCCCTTCGGCGCGCCCTGCTGGTGGGCGTCGACGGCGCCGGCGATCGGGAAGAACCCGAGGTGGGTGCCGGTCGGGCCGAACTTCTCGATCGAGAGGCCGTTGAACGTGATGTCCTCGTGGATCGTGTAGAAGACGCCGTCGTGGTAGACGATGTCCTCGAGCCCGTCGTTCGGCGGGTCGATGCCGAAGCCGCCGGTGGTCGTCTGGGTCGGCGTCGCGCCGGAGATGTCGTACGCGTTCAGCTCCTCCGTCTCGGTGTTCGCGACGACGAGGCCGCCGTTCGCGCCGATCCCGACCGAGCCGGTGTTGATCGTGAGTCCGCCCGGGTCGAGGTCGAAGTCGTTCGGCGCCGGCGTGAGGTTCATGTCGTTCAGGGCCGCGATCCGGACGAACGAGAGCCCGGTGATCGCGCCGGCCGCGTTCCGGTCGATGCTCACTTCGACCACCCAGTTGGAGTACGTGACGCCGTCCCCGTAGAACTTCGCCATGTGGTTCGTCGACAGGAGCAGGCGGTCGTTCCCGAGGTAGTGGGCGCCCTCGACCTCGAGCAGGTCGAGGAGCTGGGGCGGGTTCAGCGGGTTCGGCATCCCGGTCACCTCGGCGGTGAGGTCGAACCGGCGGACCTCGTAGGTCATGCCGAACAGATCCAGGAAATCGGCGGCGGACGCGGACGGGACCGAAGCGAGCAGGACGCTCGCGAGCACGACGCGCTTCATCGTTCCTCCGTTGTGGTCGATGGGGTGGACCGGACGGGAGGAAGCTGACCGGCGCGGGGTCCGGACTCGAGCGGTCGCGCGATCAAGACCGCGCCAAACGATCCTCACGCGATCGAAGGAACCGCTTCATCGACGGATCACGAGCCCGCCCTCCGGATCGGAGACTCGGCAGAACAGGCCGTAGCCGCCGTCCTCGTTCGCGACGCGGAGGACCACCTCGTTCGTCCCCTCCCGGAGCGCGACCTCCACGAGGTCCTGGTCCGGCCGCGGTGCGCGGTGGACGCGGTTCCGGTGGACCTCGTCGCCGTTCACGAAGACGCGCAGCCAGTCGTCCGAGCCGAGGCGGAGCGTGACGCGGCGCGCCGAGGTCGCCTCGATCGTGAAGCGGGCGTCCGCGACGACGAACTGGTTCGGCGTCACGTGGGCGCCGAGGGGGAGGAAGCCGTCCCCGCCCGCCTCGACCGGTCGCCACGGCTCCTCGCGCGCGAGCGGCGCGTCGAAGCCGGCGCCGTCCTCTCCGAGCGGCCACGCCCCCCGGACCTCGTACGCGCGCACGAACGGCAGCTCCGGCTCGAGGCGGAGTCCCTCGAGCAGGACCCGGCCCCCGCCGGCGTGGGCGAGCACGAGCGGGTGGGTCCCCCGATCGAGGCGGGCCACGCCGAGCGCGGTCTCGACGATCGGCGCGAACGCGCCGGCGCGGCCGTCGATCGCGCTCCGGTCGATCCCCGTCGTCGTGACGGTGGCGCGGCCGCCGTCCGGGCCCCGGGCGTGGAGCGCGAGGACCCGGTACCGATCGGCGACGTCGACCGCGAACCGGAGCGCGGCCGCGGGCGCCCGGCCGTCGACGGAGACGTAGCGGGGACCGCCGCGGCGGTCGTCGAGCGTCTCGAGCGGGACGACCTCGAACCCGGAGAGGCGCTCCATCGAGCGCGCGTGCAGCGCCTCGCGGTCGTAGCCGACCACGCGTCGCGGAGGGGCGAGCATCCACTCCTCGATCGGCTCGATGTCGTGCGTCGCCTCTCGGCCGGCGTACCAGTAGGTGACGGCTCCGACCTCGACGCCGGGCTCGTCGTTCCCGCCGCCGTGCTCGATCC
>JBICIB010000495.1:0-3367 GCA_043101415.1 Planctomycetota bacterium JB042
CTTCGACGTGACCCGTCGCAGCGTGGCGCAGGGGCCGTGGTGGGGCGATGCCGCCCGCGAGGTCCACGCGTTCGCCGGGCCGTCGGGCGTCTTCTTCGGCGACTCCGGCGTCCTGTTCTCGTCGGACGGCGAGGGCCTGTCCCGATGGGACCCGACGATCGGCGCCCGGACGGGGTTCGTCCCCGGATTCCGTCCGGACGCCCGGCACCCCGGGTCGCGTGAGCTGGTGGAGCGCGTCGACGACCGGGTCCTCCGCTGGCTGATGCCGTGACGGTCGGGGTGTGCGGGTCGCGGTTCGCCGCAGCCCGGCGAGGCCGGGCCCGAACGGATCGGCGGCCGGTTGGCCGGCGGCACGTGCGTCCAGTCGTGGTTCACGGGGGGGCCGACGTCGGCGGTCGTCGACGCGGATGGGGTGCCCGGATCCCTTGGAGGAGAATCGGACAGGAACCTCGTCACCAGACGCACCGGGTCGCAATGCGTCGCTCCCGGCGGACGCCGGCTCGTCTAGAGTCCCCCCGATGAGGCGCGTCGTGCTCGTCCGGACCCAGGGGCCGCGCAACGCCGGGCTCGCGGCCCGGGCGTGCGCGAACTTCGGGCCGTGCGAACTCTGGTTCGTCCGGCCGGCGCACGGCGACCTGCTGGGGCACCCGGACTTCCGGGACATGGCGCACGGGGTCGAGGACCGCGCGCCGCCGGTCGTCGACACGCTGGAGGAGGCGCTGGCCGACTGCACCCACGCCGTCGGCTTCACCGCCCGGGGGCGCGAGCACCGGGCGATCGCGCGCTGGCCGGACGCGGTCGAGGCGCTCGCCGCGCGCGCCGCCGATCCCGACGAACGCGTGGCGCTCGTCTTCGGGAACGAGCGGGTCGGGCTGACCGACGACGAGGCGCGCGGCCTCGCCGCGCTGGTCTGGATCCCGACCTCCGACGTGCACACGTCGCTCAACCTCGCGGCGGCGGTGACGGTGGTCCTGGCCGGCGTGTTCGACGACAAAGACCGCGCGCGCCCGCGCTCGCGCAAGGGGCGCCCGGCGACGGGAGAGGACCGGGCGTTCCTGATCCGGAGGATGGAGGAGGTCCTCGGCGAGAGGACCGGCTCCGCCCCGGCCGCCCGCGACCTCCGCGCCTCGATCGAACGGGTCTTCTCGCGCGCGCCGCTCGAGACGCGCGACGTCCGCGCGTGGCACCGCCTCCTCCGCCACCTCGGCGGCCCGCGGCGCCCCGAGGAGTACGGGCTCCCCGGCCCGCCGCCGCGCGACGAGCGGCGCCCCCCGGACGAGGATTGAGGAGCCTGGAGGCGGCCGGACCGCGGCGCGCCCTCCCGAACGCCCTACTCCGACTCGAACATCGTCCAGTCGTCGAGAGGCTTCACGAGGTGGAGCTTCGCCTTCAGCTTCGCCTTCTTGGCCGGCGGCGACGGATGGACGACGAGCCGGTACTCCTGGTCGGTGAGGGTCGGGACGCAGTCGTCGCCCAGGACCGCCCGGTGGCCGCCCTTCTCGATCGCCCAGAACCCGGCGCCGGTGACCGACGCGCCGCCCTCGTCGACGAGATCGACCGACTCGATCGTCGCCCCGGCGCACTCGACCTCTCCGATCGCGAACGCGCCCGGCACGCCGGGGAACCCGAACTCGACGGGTGAGGCGTCGCCGGCCGGGACCTTCGCCTTCTCCTTGACGGTCACCTGCACCTTCCCGATCCGGTCGGTCGCGAGGACGTACGGCCGCGGGCCCGCCGCGCGCGGCGCTCCGACGAGGAGATGGACGGTCCCCGCGCCGCCCGCCTCGTACCGGAGGCGCCAGTGGTCCTTCATCCGCTTCACGCCGGGAGGACCCTTCTTCTCCCCCGGCGGGACGGCCGCCGTCGAGGCGAGGGCGACCCCCGCGTCGTCGAACAGCACGAGCACGAGCGGGTCCTCGGGGGAGTGGACGCCGTACAGGCGGCACTCGAGCTCCTCGCCGTCGGCGAGCGGGATCGAAAGGCCGTCGAGGTCGCTCGCGTCGTGGAGCTGACCGTCGAGGTCGGCTCCGATCGCGGTCTCGACCGTGTGGCGGCGGGGGTCGACGGAGAAGCGGCGGAGCACGTTCGCGGCCGTCGCCGCGTCGGTCGCGATCCAGAGCTCGTCCCGGAGGTCGTGGTCGACGTCCGTCGTCCGGAAGACCGCGCTCCCGAACCGCTCGCCTTCGGACTCGCCGTCGAACCGCACGACCTCCGCCCCGGTCGCGCCGGAGAGGACGTGCGCCGCGCCCGCGTCGACCGGGCCGGAGTCGGCCGCTTCCTCGCCCGGCGCGCCGACGACCAGATCCTCGACGCCGTCCCCGTCGAGGTCCTCGATCGCGACGAGCGCGTGACCGAACCCGTCGTCCGGGTCGAGTCCGCCGCGGCTCCAGAGCGTCGTCCCGGTCTCCGTGTCGACGGCGTCGACCCGACCGCGCCGGCCGTCCGCGCCCGGGTGACCGACGATCAGGAGGGGGCGACCGCTCTTGGCGGCGGGCGCGAGGAGGACGATCGGCATCGCCTCGCCGAACGGCCCCGCGTTCTGCTGCGGTTCGGTCCCGTCGACGCTCCCGAGGTAGGTCGGTCCGTACGGGAACGGCGCGGAGAGCCGATGCAGGTGGACGGTCCCCGCGTCCGCGACGCCGGCCGGATCGGCGCGCGGCGCGCCCGAGGCGCCGTACACCTCGTCCCCGACGACGGTCGCCGCGACCGAGCCGCCGTGCCGGTCGCCGAACTCGGCGCTCGCGAAGACCTGCGCGAAGCAGAGCTGGTCCAGGATCGCGCCGACCGCGTAGACGCGCCCGGAGCCGGGCGCGCCGACCAGGAGGACCTCCGCGACTCCGTCCGCGTCGCCGTCGACGGCCGCCGCCATCGTCGCCCCGAACTCGTCGTGCGGGAAGAGCCCTCCGAGCGATCCGCCCGCCCAGCTCCCTTTCGCGTGGATCGCGCCGGCCACGGTCCCGTACGTCACCTCCGACCGCGATCCGACGACGATCTCCGGTCCCCAGAGGCCGGGGTGCGACGCGCCGAAGTAGGGACTGCAGTCACACTCGAGACCGAGGACCGCGCCGAGCTCGAACTCCGGGGGCATCCAGAACCACGGGTCGAGGAACTCCGGCTCGGCGTCGACCCCGGGGCGGTGGGCGAGGATCCGCGCCCCGGCCGGGGCGTCCGGCCTCCCGATCGCGACGGTCCCCGCCGCTTCCACGCCGTGTCGCCAGCCGACGAACGCGACCGACCGCGCGGGGGAGGAGGACGGCAACGGGAGGCCGTCGACCGGGAGGAGGCGGACGTCGTGGAACCGGAAGGCGCCCCCGAGGACGGCGACGCCGCCGCCGGTCGTCACCGTCAGGTCGACCGGCTCCTCCGG
>JBICIB010000496.1:0-5952 GCA_043101415.1 Planctomycetota bacterium JB042
GCGGGCGTTCCGGAACCGGACGCCGCGCTCGAAGAGGCGCTCGAGGTGCGGCGTCGTGCGGCGGCCGTACCCCAGCGCGCTCAGCCGATCGGCCCGCAGCGTGTCGACGCCGATCAGCAGCACGTTCCACGCGTCCGGCGTCGCGGCGGCCGGTTCGATCCGCGGCGTCGCGAGGACCACGGCGTCGAGCGGGTCCGGCCCCTCCCCGTCGACGTCGCGGCTCTCGAACGAGAGGACCCCGGACCGGCCGCCGAGCGCGGTCAGGTCGAGGGTCACCGGGCGCCAGCTCCGCTCCTCCTCGTTCCGTTTCGGGTCGATCGTCACGCCGCCGACCTCGATCGCGTCCCCGCCGTCCGGCCGGAAGCGGACGACGACCCGCGCGCCGTCGCCGGGCGCGCCGAACGCTTCGGGGAGCATCCCGACCTGGAACCGCAGCCGCGGCGCGATCTCCGCCGGCGGGAGCGTGACCGGGAACGAGAGCGTCGCGGGCGGCGGGAGGAGGACGGCGTCGCGGACCTCCTCGTCCCGGACGAGCGGGCGGGGGAGCGCCGGCCGGATCCGCCACGGGGTCGACTCCTCCTGGCCGTCCCGCGGCGCGTGGCGCTCGCGCAGGTGGTCCCAGAGCTCGCCTCCGACCAACGGCGTCCGCCGCACCGTGACGTCGTCGAACCGCGTGATCGACGCCCCGCTCCCGTCGTCCCGATGGTTCAGCCGGAGCTCGAGGACGAGCGTGTCCGGCCGGGTCACGAACGAGACGGAGAACCGGTCCCACCCGGACGGGTCGGTCCTCCGGGAGACGCGGTGGACGGGCGCGGTGCGGCGGAGCCAGGGCGCGACGCCTCCCGGCGCGTCGGCCTCGACCCGATGCTCGAGGACGCGCAGCGCCTCGCGCGTCGACGCGGAGCCGCCGCGCGCGTTCGAGAGGAGGCGCACGCGCCCCTCGACCTCGACCCGCGCGAGCCCGCGGGCCGGGAGCAGGACGACGGCCGCTCCCGCTTCGCCGGCCGCCAGCGGTCCGACGGAGAGCGCGCCGCCGGCGACCCCCGCCCCGGTCGCGATCTCGATCCCGCCGTCGTCCGCGTCGAGGAACTCGTCCCCTTCCGCGCCGACCGACCGCCAGACGCGATCCGGCCGTCCGCCGTCGAAGTCGAAGGCCGCGACGGTCTCGGGCGCGGACCGAACGCCCGACGTCGGAGGGAGCTCCAGCGTGGCGCGGTCCATCCGATCGAACAGCCGGATCCGGTGCGGCGGCGGGACGGCGTCTCGGTCCGAGCACGCGGTGACGACGAGGAGGAGCGCGGCGGCACGGAGCGGCTTCACGGATCTTCTCCCGAGCGGAACGACGGTCATTCTGCCCGACGCGTCGGGACGGGCGGGGGGATTCGGGCGCGCGGGTGCGCGACGAGCCGCTCCCCCCGGGCGGGAGGAGCGGCTCCGTCGAACGGTCGTGGACGGGACGGCGCCGGTCAGGAGCCGAAGATCCGCTGCAGGCCGTTCGTCATCGCGAGGTGGTAGAAGCCGGACGCGCCCGAGTCCTGGAACATCACCTGGAAGTAGAGGGAGATGCCGCAGAGGTTCGGGTCGGCGGGGGCCGGGCCCTGCAGGGTGAGGGTCCCGTCGGCCGCGACCGGCACCGGAAGGAACGCCACGAACGCCGGATCGACGAGGAGGCGGCCGCCGTCGAACTTGGCGTCGAGCGGCTTCACGCCGACGAACAGGATCGGCATCGCGCCCGGGAGGGCCTCCTTCATCTTGATCCCGCTCACCTGACCGAGGACCGGCGGCGCGCTCGAGCCGAGGGTCGGCACGCCGAGCGTCCCCTTCTTCCCCTGGCCGTACGGGAGCGACTGCGCCGGGCTGCTGCAGAGGACCCAGTGGTCCTTCTCCAGGCCGTCGAGCTCGGGGATCGCGCCGGCCGCCGCGACGAGCGAGAGCTCGAGCTGATCTCCCGCCTTCAGCTTCACCGACGGGATCGTGACCATGAGCGGGCTGCTCGCGCAGGTGCAGCCGAACTGCCCCCAGTCGTTCTCGTACGACTGGCAGCTGAGCGTGGCCACGGTCTGGCCGTTGCACTTGATCACCGCGCAGGTGTCGCTGATGCAGTTCTGCCCACAGATCGAGGACGGCGCGGCGAGCCACGGACCGCACCACGGCTCGAACACGAACGTCTGACCGTTGTGGTTCATGACGATGTCGGTCCGCAGGTCCTGCGGCGGCATCGCGCCGTTGTACGCGACCTGGTACTCCACCTCGACGTCGTAGGTGTCGGCGACGCCGGGGACCGGCTTCAGGACGACGTCGCGGAGCGCGCGGTCCCAGAAGATCGGGGCCTGGAACGGCTCGGCGAGGACGTCGTCGTTCGGGAAGACCTCGGGCTTCGCGCCGGCGGACGGAGTCAGGACGACCTGGACGATGTCGCTCGGCCCGTGCTCGCCCGGCGGGACCGGCACGGTGGTCGTGATCGGCGGGAACTCGCACCCGCAGCCGCCGCCGTCGGGGAGGCAGAGCAGGGTCAGGTCCTTGCCGCTCACCGAGCCGGTGCCGCACGAACCGCCGCAGTTCGAGTCGGAGCAGAAGCCGGCGCCGGGGTGCGCGAAGACGGGGATCGTCGTGGTGACGACCTTGTTGCCGACGCGGACCAGGACGTCCGTCGAGAGGTCGAGCGCCTTCTCGGTCGGCGCGCCGAGCTCGGCGCTCCAGATCACGCGGACCTCGAGCGTCTTGCCGTCGCCGGTCGGCGCGACGGCGAGGCCCTGGACGGCCCGGTTCCAGGGGACGAACGTGTCCTCGCCCCGGGCGAGCCCGGGGACGAGGGAACAGGCGGCGACGAGAGGAAGGGCGAAACGTCGGATCGAGAACATGATGATCTCCTCGTGGAAGTGGTTGGAGATCGACGCACGGTCCCGGCCGAGGAGCCGACAGGGAAACCGTCACTTCGCGAATCGACCGCGCTCGAGACCGACGGCGGCGCGGGACGCCGGGGGCGACCTCGCGCTCCTCACGCCGGGGCGGCGGGCGCCTCCGGAGTGGCGTGACCGAGCGCGGTCCGCACTCCGGCGAGCGCGGCCTCCGCCTTGCCGAGCTGGTTGGCGAGGCGGCGGATCTGCCCGATCAGCAGGAGTCGGCGGTCCGCGTCCTCCGCCGACCACCCGCGGTCGCGGGCGGCCTCGAGCACCCGGACCCGCTCCGCGTCGCGCGCCTCGTCGAGCGCGTCGCGGGCGGCGCGCGCCCGGTCCTCGCGAAACTCGCGCGAGAGGAGCTCGTCGGTCGCCAGGGCCTGGTCCACCGCCGCCACGAACCCCGGACCGAACGGCGTCTCGCCGGGCTCGAGCGTCGACTCCGTCTCGTCCCGGAGCAACCGGACGTCGGCGGCCATGCGGAGCGCGGTCATGTGGCGTTCGTGGACCCGCAGGAGCTGGGAGAGGGCCTGGGAGACGTCGACGGTCAGCGGACCGCGGGAGAGGCGGGTCGCGAACTCGCCGATCGCGACGAGCAGCCGGCGCGCCGCCGTCGACCGGTCGTCGATCGACGAGAACGGCACCTTCGGCGTCCGGAGGAGATCGCGGGAGAGATCGGCGATCAACGCGCCGGCCCGGCCCAGCTCGCGGCCGAGCGCGTCGATGGCGACCTCCGGCACCGGGAGGACCGTCGGGTCGATGTGGCGGGGGCGCGCCAGATCCTCCTCGCGGCTCGTGAAACGACGTTCGCGGCCGGCGACCAGCGCCCCCGCCATCGGCAGCATGAGCACGACGCCCAGGCCGTTGAACGCGGTGTGGAAGAGCGCGAGCGTCGCCGCGGGGTCGCGGGGGAGCCCGAAGGCGTCGCGGCCGGCCTCGATCGCGGCGAGGAGCGGGACCAGGAGCAGCAGCGCGGCGCCGGCGGTCACGAGGTTGAACAGGACGTGGAGCACCGCGACGCGGCGGGCCTGGGCGGTGGCGCCGAGCGTCGCCAGCACGGCGGTGGAGGTCGTGCCGAGGTTCGCGCCGACCACGAACGCGGCGCCGAGCGTCGGCGAGAGGAGGCCCTGGGCGCTCGCCGTCAGCACCACCGCGAGCGCGGCGCTCGACGACTGCATCAGCGCGGTGAGCAACGCGCCGAGCCCCGCGCCGGCGAGCACGCCGAGCCCCCCCGCCGCCTCCAGCGCCCCGAGGTCCACCGCGCCGCCGATCCCGCCGAACGCGTCCTTCAGGTAGCCGAGGCCGAGGAACAGCGTCCCGAACCCGGCGACCGCCTCGCCCGCGCCGCCGAGGCGCGTGCGAGGCCGCGCGAGCCGGAGCAGCATCCCCGCCCCGACGAACGGCAGCGCCAGCGCCTCCACCTCGAACTGCAGCCCGACGAGCGCGACGATCCACCCCGTCGTCGTCGTCCCGAGGTTGCTGCCGAAGACGACCCAGGCCGCCTGCGGCAGCGTGAGGATGCCGGCGTTCGCGAACCCGATCACCGCGACGGTGATCGCGCTGGACGACTGCACCACGGCGGTGAGCGCCGTCCCCGCGAGGAACCCCCGCCCCCGCGTGCGGGTCCATCGTTCGAGCAGCCGGTGCAGCGCGCGGCCCGCCGCGATCCGCAGCCCGTCCGTCATCAGCGACATGCCGAGCAGCAGGAGGCCGAGCCCTCCGACGGTCGTCGCCGCGGTGTCCCAGACCCCGTTCAACGCGGGCCCTCGTCAGGGCGCCTCGGGCGGGCGGCTCCTCGCGCCGAGCCGGCTGCCCCACACGACGCCGAGCGCGAGACCGACCAGCAGCGTCACCCCGAGGAGCGCCGCGCGCGGCATCTCGACCGTGACGAACAGCAGGCGCGTGGCGACCGTCTCGGTGTTCTGGAGCACGACGACGACCAGGATCACCGCGGCCGCCACGACACCCCACGCCTTGATCCGACCCATCGCGAACCTCCCGCCGGATTCTCGCGACGGCGGCCGTCGGATGCACTCGATTTTCGGCGCGCGCCCCCGGCGGGCCGGTCAGCTCGCCTTCCTTCCGACGAACGCCCCCTCGGCTTCGTCGTACACGAACGACTTCGTCTTCCCGAACGCGGCCACGACGCCGCGTTCCTTCTCCTCGTCCGAGTGGTGGCGCCGCTTCGCGACGTCGTCCGCCCACTGGCCCGCGGCCTGCCGCGCGACCGCGCCGACGGTGCCGTTGCCGAGGAGCGACGAGATCGAGCCGAGGACCCCGCGCTTCAGCGACTGCCCCAAACGCTTCTGCGCGGTCTCCTTCGCGTTCGACACGATCGAGCCCTTGTTCGCCGCCCGCATGCCGACCCGGACCTCTTCGGTCTGGCCCGACCTCGGACAGCGAAAGACGCATCGAAGCGAATCGCCGTCGATCTCCGCGGACTCGACGAGGGCTTCGATCATGGAATACGTGATCTCCTGGCTCATGGCGTGGGCTCCCGGGATGGGACGTGGTCTCGCGACCGGTCTTGGTTCGGGAGCAGACGTTCGATGCGTCGCGCGGGGCCGCCAAGGAAATCGGGACGTCGTCGACCGGGCGCGAGATCGTGCCACCCGGGACCGCGCCACGCCGGCCGCGCTATCATGGGGCGCCGAGGAGCAAGGCGATCCTCCCGTCGTCCGACCGGTTCGGCTCGGGCGACGCCGCGCCCGGTCGGAGCCTCCTCGAGACGTTCTTCGGGCTCCTCGAGCAGCGCGCCGGCGGGCGGGACGAGATCCCGCGGACGAACGGTCGGGAAGGAGCGAGCGATGCGACGACCGGCGCGGCGGGCGGCGGGGTTCCTGGTCGCGGGGCTCGGCGCGCTCGCGCCGTCCTCGACGGCCGAGACGTCCGGGGGGCTGGAGAGCTGGCCCGTCCTCTCCCACCTCGACCTCGAGATCGATCTCAGCCGGCCGCCCCGGTTCGTGGGGCGGGCGCGGGCGACGTTCGAACGGGTCGAGCTCCCGTCGATCCCGTTCCTCCTCAACTCGTCGCTCGCGCTGACCTCCGTCCGCGC
>JBICIB010000497.1:0-2985 GCA_043101415.1 Planctomycetota bacterium JB042
GCGGTCCTTCGGGAAGAACGGCGGCGGCTGCTGCTTCATCTTCTCGTCGAAGAGGGAGAAGCCGCGCCGGAACCCGTACAGGAACGAGCCCGTGTACGTCACGACCGCGGTCGCCGGGCGCTTGAACGAGATCAGGCCCCCGAAGCGGCGGATCGACGACCGGGCGCCGTTGTACGTGTAGAAGTCGTTCGAGCCGTCGATGTACGTGAGGTTGCCGTTCGAGTCGTACCCCATCCCCTCGAGGGTGAGGCGCTTCTCGAGCGACAGGTACGCGCCGGCGATCTCCGCGTTCTCCGGCACGTCGGACATCAGGATGATGTCCTGCGCCGCGACCACGCCGAGGACCGAGTCCCCGTCGTAGAAGCCGTCGCCGGCGTTCGCCTCGACGCCGTACGGCCGCTCGTTCGCGAAGTACTCGACCGAGTCGCTCGTGCCGATGACGTCGGCCTCGTCGATCTCGTCGACCAGCCCGTACTCCGACTCGTCGAGCCCGTCGAGGTCGTCGGAGTGGACGAGCTTCGTCGCGGGGTCGCCCTCGTCGTCGTAGTAGCGGACCGACCCGACGACGTCGATGTTGCCGGTGGTGGCGAGCGTGGTGCGCGTCGTGACCTCGCCCTGGAGCGTCGTCCGTCGCGAGTCGACGGCGGTGTCGAAGAAGAGGACGCCGTTCTGGGGCGTCGGGAGCCCTTCCACCAGCATCCACTTCGACGGGTCGTCCGCCTTGACGAGCTTCACCTGGACGGTGGCGCCCTCGAGCACGAGCTCGCTGTCGACGTTCCCCTCCACGAGGAGCCCCTCGGACGGGCCGGTCCCGTCGGCGCCGAAGTTCACCGAGATCTCGATGTCCGGGTCGCCGCCCGCCATCTTCAGCTCGGAGGCGTCGGAGATGCCGTTCATCGTGATCGAGTAGTCCGGGTTCGACTCGTTCAGCCAGACCGACTGCGGGTTCGTCCCCTCGGCGTACCCCTTCAGGTGGTCGTCCGGGCTCGACGGGTCGGGGTTCGACGTCAGGTGCTCCGGCAGCGGGAGGTAGAGCGGGTCGGCCTCGAAGTTGTTCTCCGGGTGGAGGTAGACCGTGTCCTCCTCGACCGCGCCCGCGGTGTACGACACGCCGTCGACCGCCATGAGGCGGTGCGCGTAGTACGGGTTCGCGGTCATGATGTAGAGGTGCTTGTTCGTGTGGATCTCGCCCTCGGCCGGCTTGCCGGGGTTGACCGGAGCGCCGCCGAGCCCGAGGTCGTCGTCCACGACCGCGACGAAGTTGTTCGAGAGCGGCGTCCCGTCGCGCACGTACTGACGCACGAGCTTGACGGAGCCCTTCGTCGACCCGTCGGAGAGCGTCGCGAGCGGCTCGTACACCTTCGACTCGAGGACGAACCAGCTCGGCGGCAGGGCCTCGTACCCGCCGACCGGCGGGACCTCGGCGCCGTTCTCGTCGAACTGGTCGTTCGGCTTGACGGTCCGGACCTCCACCATGCGGTTCGTGTCCGGGACGAACGACTTCCCGCCCACGACCTCGGGGTCGACGAGGGCGGGGTTCTGCTGGGTCGACTGGGAGACGGCGGAGACGGCCTCCTCGTTGATGACGAGATGGGCCCGCGCCAGTCCGGAGTGGACGCCGAACAGGCTGCGCACCGACGCCGCTTTCTGCCGGCCGTCCCTCAGCTCGACCTGGGTCCGGTCGAGGAAGAGCATCGCGCCGGAGATGGCGAGGAAGGTGAAGATCACGACCACCACGAGGGCTGCGCCCTTCTCGTGATGGCGAACGGATCGCTTCATGGGATGAACCTCGGTTCGTGAAGGCATTCGGGCCGGGATCGGGGGGGCGCGGTCGGGACCGCGGCCTCAGGGGTCCTGGGCGCGGAAGCCGCGCAGCAGGAGTTCGGGGGTCGCGTTCGGCGTGTTCGGGACCCAGAAGATCTCGATCGCGAACAGCTCGCGCGCCTGGTCGCTGGTGTCGGCCTCGTACGCGCCGGCGGCGAACTGGGGGTTCAGCGTCCCTTGCGCCATCGTGGCCACGCCGAGGTCGGGCGCCCCGTCGAGATCGGCGTCGACCGACGCCGGGTAGACGAGCGTCGAGGCGACGTTGTTCGTGACCCGGATCTGGAACGTCCCGGCGATCGCGAAGTTCGGCGGCGCGAAGGCGTACACCAGCCCCGGCATGGCGTCGATCGCCTTCGCGAGCGCGATCATCGACGGCGGGTTCGAGCCGATCTCCGGGTCGCCGGAGAAGACCGTGTCGAGGTCGTCCGCGCTCGCCGCGGTGTCGGCGTCGGTGCCGAGCTGCAGGTTGTACATCGTCTCGAGGTAGTGCTGCGCGCGCGCCAGGACGATGGTGTTCTCCTGGTACTCGCGGTTCGCGGACATGCCGGTCATCATGGTCGCCGCGACGCCCATGGACGCGACGGCGAGCAGGGTGGCCGCGATGGTGATCTCGATCAGGGTGAGGCCGCGCTCGCGGGAGCGGCGGCCGGCGTGGTGCGCCGTCATCGTCCGTCCTCCGGGCGCGCGTCGTTCTTCGCGCGCAGCTCGACCGGGAGCGGGCCGCTGTAGTGGCCGCCCTCGGCGATGAAGTTCTTCAGGTCGAGCGCGCTCTTCGCGACGAAGAGGCCGCCGTGATCGTCGTCCCCCTCGGGGACCTCGACCGGAGTGGTGCCGAGCGTCCGCATCCGGGCCTGGAACTCCTTCGAGGTGCGGTCGCGACCGACGTCCGCGATCGAGGCGCGGTGCTTCTCGCGCCACGCCTCCCACTGGGCCTCGTCGAGGTCGGGCCGGGGCGGTCGCTCGGCCTTCTTCGCCGTCGGCTCGGTCCTCTCGGGGGCGGGCCCGTCCGGGCCGAACCCCAGGAAGTGCAGCGAGACCAGCAGCGCCGCGATCCCGGCGGCGGCGAAGGTCGGCATGTGGTTGCGGTCGGTCATTCTTCGGTCTCCGGATGCTCCCTCTTCCTTCGGCGTCCGAGGCGGCGATTCGCGCGAATCGTCCCGC
>JBICIB010000498.1:0-2704 GCA_043101415.1 Planctomycetota bacterium JB042
CCGTCCCGCTCCTCGTCGTCCTCGTCTTCCTCGTCGCCTGCTCGTCGACGCTCCCGAACCGCGACCCGGCCGGCGAGAGACGTCCCGGTGACCGCGGGGAACGGCTCGCCGACCGGGTCGCGGTTCGGGAGCGTCGACGAGCAGGCGACGAGGAAGACGAGGACGACGAGGAGCGGGACGGCACGGAGCATGGGCGGAGACCTCCGCCGGAGCGTTCGTCGCGAGTCCGACGGCGGATTCACCGATCCTCGGGGCGGCCGAAGCAGAGGACCTCGGTCCGCGTCCGGACGAACACCTGGTCGCCGGCGAGCGCCGGCGTGGCGACGATCCGCGCGCCGAGGTCGTTCGTCGAGACGGTCTCGAGCGTCTCGGCGTCGAGGACGATCACCACCCCCTCGAACCAGGCGCAGTAGACCTTCCCGTCGCCGGCGACCGGCGAGGCGAGGACCTCTCCGGGCGCCTCGACGCGGCGGACCGACCGCCGCTCCCCGGTGTTCGCGTCGAACTCCGCGACGATGCCGCCGGGCCGGAGCGTCAGGAGGCGATCGCCGAGCCGGAGCGGCGTCGGGACGTCGGGCACGCCGCGACCGCCCGCGACCCGCCAGACGACGTGCGACTCCGAGACGTCCCCCTCGCCGCCGAGGCGGATCGTCAGGAGCGCGCCCGGCACCTCCATCTCCCGACGCAGGAGCTCGTGTTCCGCGCGGACGAGCACCCCGTCGCCGTCCCGATCGATCGTCCTCCACGGCGTCTTGCCCGAGACCTCCGGCCACTCGTCCGCCTCGACGGCGCCGCTGCCGTCCGCGTCGCGCGCGGCGAGCAGTTCGTCCCACGGCCGTTCGATCCGCTCGCCCCCGACCTCCTCGAACGTCCGTGACCACGCGTTGACGTGCACGACGTCTCCGTGCACGACCGGGATCCCCTTCAGCGTCGCGCCGGCGCCGCCGACCCACCATCGCTCCTGCCCGTCCTCGAGCGCGTATCCGGAGACCCGCGACGACCCGGCGACGACGACCACGGCGTCTCCGTCCGGTCCCGGCGCGAGCGCGGGGGAGGCGTAGCCGGCGCCGGCGTGCGGCCGCGGCGTCTCCCAGAGCGGCGCGCCGGTCTCGAGGTCGAGCGCGACGAGGCGCCCCCCGTCGAGGGTGTCGAGCTGCAGGACCACGCGATCGCCGGCGAGGAGGGGAGACGACGACCAGCCGTGCGGGATGCGCGCCTCTCCCGGATCGAACCGCCAGCGCTCCTTCCCGGTGGCGGCCGCGTACGCGACGACGCCGGCCCGGTCGAAGGCGGCGATCACGATCTCGCCGTCCGTCGTCGGCGTGGCGGCGGCGGGCGAGTTCCGCGGCGGCGGCCCGCCGTCGTGTCGGACCGCGCGGGACCAGAGCGGCTGGCCGGTCATCCGGTCGAGCGCGCCGGTCAGCGCGCGTCCCTTCGTGGCCGCGGTGCAGAAGACGCGACGTCCCGCGACGATCGGCGACGAGGAGCCGTCCGGCAGGTGGACACGCCAGCGGAGCGTCTCGTCGTCGAGCCGCTCGGGGAGCCGCGTCACGCGGCCGCGCCCCGACGCCGCCGGTCCCCGGAAGCCGCCCCACGCGACCGTCCCCTCGCCCGTCGCCAAGCCGACCGCGAGCATCACCTCGAGCGCGATCATGGCCCTCTCCTCCGCGTTCGCGGCCCCGGCCCCCCCTCCCCCTCGGCCGCCAGCGTACCGCGTCTCCGGCCGGGAACGGCGCGGAGGACCGTCCCCGCCCCGGCCCGGTCGTCACGAGGCCGAAACGGCCGGACCGCGGAGGTCGGGAACCGGGCGGTCCCGTCCGGCCGGCACGCGGCTCGCGATGGGACCCGGCGCCCGCGCCCCGTCCGTCCGGAGGAGTCCGTCATGCGTCCGCCCGTCCTCGCCGCCGCCCTCCCCCTGCTGGCGTCCTCCGCGCTCGCGCAGGGGGTGATCCACACGTTCCCCGGCGGCGTCCCGCAGGAACACCGGCCGACCGTCGCCGCGGGGGACGTCGACGGGGACGGCTTCGGCGACCTGGTCGTCCTGACGATCACGGGGCTCGAGGTCGTCGACGTCCGGTCGGGGCGGACGGGGGCGCTCCTCCACTCGTTCTCCGGCTCCCGGTCGGCGGGGACCGGGCCGGCGATCGCCGGCGGGATCGACCTGGACGGCGACGGGCGGGACGACCTCGTGATCGGCGACCCCGAGCGGGCGTCGTTCTGGCCGCACCCGAGCGCCGGCGGGACCGCGCGCGCCGTCTCCGGGGCGACCGGCCTGACGCTCTGGACGATCGCGGGCGCGCCGGACGACGCGCTCGGGACGTCGCTCTCCGCCGGGCCGGACGTCGACCAGGACGGCTTCCCGGACGTCGCGGTCGGCGCGGACCAGGCGACCTTGACCGGCGCGCGGCCGGGGTTCGTCCGCGTCGTCTCGGGCGCGACGGCGCAGACGCTCGCGACCCGCGTCGGTCCGACCGCCGGCGCGCGCTACGGGGCCGAGGTCGCGCTCCTCGCCGACGCCGACGGCGACGGCGCCGCCGACCTCGCGGTCGCCGCGCGCCACCCGGTGCCGGCGCAGACCTGGACCGGCGGGGTCGAGGTCGTCTCGCTCGCGCCCGGCGCGGTCCTCTGGTCGGTCACCGGGGCGAACCCTCTCGACGGGCTCGGGACCGGCCTCCTGTCGCTCGGCGACCTCGACGGCGACGGC
>JBICIB010000499.1:0-8889 GCA_043101415.1 Planctomycetota bacterium JB042
GGACGAATCGCACGGCGGGCTCGGTCCGCGTGAACCTCTGCAAGGGGATGAAGATGCTGAGAGACGAACTCGAGCGAGGGGGGATGATGTGAACGACTACGAACGGTACCTGGTCGAGCGTGACGGGCCTCCGGACCCGACGATCGTGCGACTCGAGCGGCTGCTCGCCACGAAGCGGTACCGCGCGAAGCGGCCGCCCCGCGGGAGGACGAGCGTGTCGATCCTCGCGCCGATCGCGGCGGCCGCGATCGTCTGGGCGACGAGCGCCGTCTGCACCTCGTTCACGCCGGACGGCGC
This sequence comes from Planctomycetota bacterium JB042, assembly GCA_043101415.1. Classification (GTDB taxonomy): domain Bacteria; phylum Planctomycetota; class B15-G4; order B15-G4; family JADJEK01; genus JAUIEL01. The sequence continues at coordinate 298 of JBICIB010000499.1, forward strand.
GGCGCCGGCCGAGCGGCCCGTGGCGCCGACGAGCGCGCCCCCGCTGGCCCACGACGCCGCGCCCCCGCCCGAGCCCTCGCCGGCGCCTCCCGCCGCGCCGGCCGAGCCGGTGGCCGCCACGGCGCCCGCGCCGGACGCGGCGAGCCCTCACCGCGGGCCGACGGTCGAGATGCCGCCGGCCGCCCTCGAGGAGGCGCTCGTGGACGGGTGAGCGCCGGCCGGACGGGCGGTCACCCCTTGATCAGCTTCACGCTCGAGACCGGCTTCGGCGACAGCCGGTTCCCGCGCGCGGCGACGCCCTTCAGCGTCAGCTTCGCGAGGTCGAAGTCCGCCTCCTTCACGCGCTGCCGCTTGGCGGGGAGGAACTTGATGCGCGCCGTCCCCGGCTTCGAACGCCGGGTGAGGATCTCGAGCCGCGTCCGATCGCTCGGTCCGCCGGGGATGAGCGAGTACTCCTTGTCCTTGATGAACGTCTTGATGCGGACCCGCTTCCCCCACGCGATCCGGTCGGCGTCCCGGTAGACGACCGTGAACTCGTGCCCGTTCTCCGGGTCGTGCTTGCCGCAGAACAGGACCTTGCCGGGGATGAGGGTCTTCTCCGGCGGGGAGATGATCCGGTAGGCGCCGTCGCCCGTGACGATCAGCACCTTGTCGTACGGGCTGACCTCGATCTCGAAACGCGAGCCGCGCACCTTCGAGCCGTAGAACCCGGTCTCCGGGTCGTAGCTCAGCCGGATGTCGGCGCGCGCGACCTCCTTCTTGTCGACCGCCTCGAACGTGGTGATCTCGGTCCGGCGCGGATACCGGTCCCCGTACTTCTCCAGCAGCGACTCGAGCCAGCCGATCGCGGTCCGCTTCAGGTTCTTCAGCTTCTTCGCCAGCTCGCCGAGGGTCCGCTCGATCTCCTCCAGGTCCTGCTTGTGCTTCTCGATGTCGTAGAGCGAGATGCGGCGGATGCGGATCTGCAGCAGCCGGTCGACGTCGTCCTTCACCATCGGCCGCGCGAACCGGTCCTCGTACTCGTGCATCCCGTCCCAGACCTCGGTCCGGACCGCCTTGTCGGTCGACGCCGCCTCGATCCGCTTGTAGACGCGGTTCTCGATGAAGATCCGCTCCAGGGTCAGGGCGTGGCGCTTGTCCTCGAGCTGGGAGATCTCGTACTCGAGCTCGGCGCGGATCTGCTCGAGGAGCTGGTCGGTCAGGAAGCCGAGCGCCTGGCTGACCGTCATCTCGTCCGGGCGTTCGCCGTGGATCGCGACGATCGAGGACGAGACCGAGACCTCGCACTCGGTGTAGGCGTACAGCTGCGGGATCACCTCGTCGGCGTACGTCCCGCGCGGGAGGTGGATCTCGATCTCGACCCGGTCGGTCGTGTAGTCGTGGATCTCGCCGACCTTGAGCTGGCCCTTGGCGGAGGCGTTCTCGATCGAGGCGAGGAGGCTCTCGGTCGTGACGCCGAACGGGAGCTCGGTCACGACGACCGTCTTCTCCCCTCGCGGCTCGATCCGGGCGCGGACCTTCACCCGCCCGCGGCCGTCCTCGTACTCGGCGGCGTCCATCCGCCCGCCCTGCGGGAAGTCGGGGAGGACGCGGACCTCCTTCCCGTTCAGCAGGTCGATCTGCGCGCGGAGGAGCTCGGGGAGGTTGTGGGGGAGGATGCGCGTCGCCATCCCGACCGCGATCCCCTCCGCCCCCTGCATGAGGAGGACCGGCAGCTTCGCCGGGAGGAAGACCGGCTCCTGCTTGCGGCCGTCGTAGCTCGGCGCGAACGTCGTCAGCGGGACGTTGAACAGGGTGTCGCGCGCGAGCGGCGTCAGCCGGCACTCGATGTACCGGGCCGCCGCCGCCGGATGGCCGGTCAGCAGGTTGCCGAAGTTCCCCTGCTTCTCGATGAAGTACTCCTTGTTGGCGATCACCACCAACGCGTCGCGGATCGCGGCGTCGCCGTGGGGATGGAGCTTCATCGTCTCGCCGATGACGTTCGCGACCTTGTGGAAGCGGCCGTCGTCCATCTCGAACAGCGTGTGGAGGATGCGGCGCTGGACCGGCTTCAGGCCGTCGCGGACGTCCGGGATCGCGCGATCGAGGACGACGTAGCTGGCGTACTCCAGGAAGTTCCGCCGCATCAGCGATTCGAGCTGGGTCATGCGAGGCGGCCTACGTCACGTCCGAGACGAGGTTGTCGACGATGAAGCGCTTCCGCTTCGGCGTGTTCTTCCCCATGTAGAACTCGAGCGACTGCTGGACCGCCCCGAGGCTCTCCACGACGACCGGCTCGAGGCGCATCCCGTCCTTGATGAAGTGCTCGAACTCGCGGGGGTTGATCTCCCCCAGCCCCTTGAAGCGCGTCGTCTCCGGGCCGCGCAGCGCCTTCTCCGCCGCCCCTCGCTCGTCGTCGCTGTAGCAGTACCGCGTCTCCTTCTTGTTCCGCACGCGGAAGAGCGGCGTCTCGAGGATGAAGACGTGCCCCTTCGTCACCAGCTCCTCGAAGTAGCGGAGGAAGTACGTCAGCAGGAGGTTGCGGATGTGCATGCCGTCGACGTCGGCGTCGGTCGCGATGACGACCTTGCCGTAGCGGAGCCCCTCGAGCCCGTTCTCGATGCCGAGGGCGCGCATGACGTTGTACAGCTCCTCGTTCTTGTAGATCGCGTCGCGCTGCAGGCCGTGGCAGTTCAGCGGCTTCCCGCGGAGCGAGAAGACGGCCTGGGTCTCGACGTCCCGGCACTGGACCATCGTCCCCCCCGCCGAGTCTCCCTCGACCAGGAAGATCATGCTCTCGTCCCCGCGGCTCTTCTTCCCCTTGTCGCCGAGGTGGTAGCGGCAGTCGGTCAGCTTCGGGATCCGGATGGCGACCCGGCGGGCCCGCTCCTTCGCCTCCTTCTTGATCGACGCGAGCTCCTTCCGCACCTTCTCGTTCGTCTTCACCTTGTCGGTGAGGACCTGCGCCGCCTCCTCGTTCTGGTGGAGCCAGAGGACGACCTGCTCGCGGACGTCGTTCACGATCCACGAGCGGATGCCCGTGCTCCCGAGCTTGTTCTTCGTCTGGCTCTCGAAGACCGGGTCCTGGATCTTCACCGCGACGGCGGCGAGCAGGCCGTCCCGGACGTCCTCGGCCGCGAACGTCTTCCCCGCGAACTCGTTGAACCCCTTCACCACGCCCTCTCGGAACGCGGAGAGGTGCGTGCCGCCGTCGTTCGTGTACTGCCCGTTGACGAAGCTGAACGTGTTCTCGCCGTAGCTGTTCGTGTGGGTGAACGCGAACTCGAGCCGGTCGAGGCGGCAGTGGGCGACGTCGTACAGCGGACGCTCGTCCCCGAGCTCGCGCCGCAGCAGGTCGGCGAGGCCGTCCCGGCTGAAGTACTCCTTGTCGCCGTAGACGATCTTCAGGCCGGAGTTCAGGAACGCGTAGTAGGCGAGCCGGTGATCGATCGTCGCCTCGTCCCAGCCGTACTTCCCGAAGATCTCCTCGTCCGGGAGGAACCGCACCTCGGTCCCGGAGCGTCCGTTCGGCTCCTTCCCCTTCTTCTCCTTCAGGAGCTTCCCGCGCTCGAAGCGGGCGGAGACGACCTTGCCGTCCCGGCGGCTGGTCACCTCGAACTCCGACGACAGGGCGTTCACGGCCTTCGTGCCGACACCGTTCAGGCCGACCGAGAACTGGAAGACGTCGTCGTTGTACTTCCCGCCCGTGTTGATCTGGCTGACGCAGTCGACCACCTTCCCGAGCGGGATGCCGCGGCCGTAGTCCCGGATCACCATCGCGTCGCCGTCACGGCGGATCTCGACCTTCTTCCCCTCCCCCATGATGAACTCGTCGACGGCGTTGTCGACGACCTCCTTCAGCATCACGTAGATGCCGTCGTTGGGGTGACTTCCGTCGCCCAGCCGCCCGATGTACATGCCGGTCCGAAGCCGGATGTGGGCGAGCGGATCGAGGGTCTGGATCGCCTTCTCGTCGTACGCGACGCGGGTCTTGCGCCGGGACGGCTCGCGGGACTTCTCGGAGGTCATGGTGCGGTTCTCGCCGGTTCGCCCGCCTCCCCGGGACGTGGATCGGGCGACGTTCAATGGAACCAACGCCGTGGAGCGATCTCAAGGACGCGGCGAAACTCGTTCGGCCGGGAGCGCTAGAATCGCGCGGCATGGAGAGGGAAGAGCCGCCGCCGAGCCCCACGCCGAGCCGGCCCTCGATCGCCCCGAGGTCGACGCTGGCCCTCCTGCTGCCGATCGGGATGGCCGGCGCCCTCCTCTCGGTCGCCACCTTCGCGATCCTCTGCCTCCGGGCCGACCAGCGGCGCGACGCCGAGCTCCGGCTCCGGGCGGACGCGCACGCCCTCCTGATCGAGCGCTTCGTCGGCAACCACCTCATGGTCGTCCGATCCCTCCAGGCGTTGTTCGAGGCGTCGGACGAGGTCACCCCCGAGGAGTTCGAGTCGTTCGCGCGCACCCTTCGCCACTACACGCCCGCCGCCTCCGCGCTGGCGTGGTTCCCGCGGATCGGGGCCGCCGAGCGGAGCAAGTTCGAGGACGATCTGGCGGAGCGCGACCCGACCCTGGCGCGGATCTGGGAGCTCTCCGAGGGCGGGGTGCCGCGCCCGGCCCCGCCGCGGGAGGAGTACTTCCCGGCCGAGCTCGTCCACACGAGCCGCGGCGGCTCTGAGGACCTCGGGTTCGACCTCGGCTCCGAGCCGCAGCGGATGGAGGCGATCCACCGCGCCCGGGACGAGGACGAACCGGAACGGCTCGTGTCGACCCCCTCCCTCGACCTGCAGCGGGTCGGCCTCCCGCCGCAGGAGGGGATCCTGGTCCTCGCCCCCGTCCGGACCGGGGACGGCGTCTTCCACGGAGTGGTCGGGGCGGTGCTGCCGGTCGCGATGCTCGTCGGGCGAGCGCTCGCGCCGATGCGGGCCGCGGCCCTCGACGTCACCGTCTTCGGACCCGCCGGCGACGGCGACCGCGTCCTGTACCGGCACCACGCGGGATCCGACGAGGAGGCGCCGACCGAGGCCGGCGCCGGTCCGGCCGTCCAGCACGACCTCCGGGTCGCCGAACGGACCTGGCGCCTCGACTTCCGCCCCTCGCCGGAGATGTCGCCGGCCAGGACGATGCCGTGGATCATCCTCCTGCTCGGGCTGCTGCTGACGGCGACGGTCGTGACGTACGCGCACGCCCTCCTCACCCGCCAGGCGTCCGTCGAGTCGCTCGCGGAGGAGCGGGCTCACGCGCTCGTCGCCGCCCGGGAGCGGCTCGAGAGGGCGCAGGCCGAGCGGCAGCACGCCGAGCGCCTCCTCCTCGACGCCGTCGATCGCATCAGCCAGGGGATCGCGCTGTTCGGCCCGGACGACCGGATCCTCTTCTTCAATCGCCACTACCCCGACGCGTTCCAGCTCTCGGGCTCGGACCTCCTCGGCGGGACGACGTTCGAGGAGCTGATCCGGGAACAGCTCGCGCGGGGCCTGATCCAGGACGCCGTCGGTCGCGAGGAGGAGTGGCTGGCGTGGCGGCTCGAGCGTCACCGGCACCCGAGCGAACCGATCGAGGTCCGCCGCCACACCGGCAAGTCGTACCGGATCGTGGAGAACCGCCTCCCGAACGGGGGGACGTTCGCGGTCGTCACGGACATCACGCGCGAGCGGAAGAGCGAGGAGCAGCTCCGCCAGTCGCAGCGCATGGAGGGGATCGGCCAGCTCACGGGCGGCGTGGCGCACGACTTCAACAACCTGCTCACGGTCATCATGGGGAACCTCGACCTCGTCGAGGAGGGCGTGGCCGGCGACGCGGAGCTGGAGGAGCTGGCGCGCGACGCGAACCGGGCGGCGCGGCGCGGGGCCGAGCTGACCCAGCGCCTGCTGGCGTTCGCCCGCCGCCAGCCGCTCCTCCCGGCGGCGGTCGACGTGAACCGGCTCGTCGAGCGGATGTCGTCCCTGCTCCAGCGGACGATCGGCGAGCAGGTGCGGCTGCAGACGTCCCTCTCGAAGGACGTCTGGCCGACGCTCGTCGACGCCGCGCAGCTCGAGACCGCGATCCTGAACCTCGCCGTGAACGCGCGAGACGCCATGCCGAACGGCGGGGAGCTCGTCATCCGGACCCGGAACGTCTACCACGACGACTTCGCGACCGATCCGGACTCCCAGGGCGCGTTCGTCGAGATCGAGGTGGAGGACAACGGCTCGGGGATGAGCCGGGACGTCCTCGAGCACGCCTTCGAACCGTTCTTCACCACCAAGGACGTCGGGAAGGGGAGCGGCCTCGGGCTGAGCATGGTGTACGGGTTCGTCCGCCAGTCCGGGGGCCACGTCGACATCCACAGCACCCCGTCGATCGGGACGAGGGTCCGGCTCTTCCTCCCCCGCGCCGACGCCGTCTCGGAGCCCCCTCCCCCGGAGCCGGCCGCCGACGAGGAGGCGTACCGCGGCCGCGGCGAGCGCGTCGTGCTGATCGAGGACGACGCCGAGCTGCGGGACCTGGTCGACCGGACGCTCACCTCGCTCGGCTACGTGGTCGTCGCCGCGCCGGACGGGCCCGAGGCTCTCTCGATCACGAACGGCGAGGAGCGGCCGGACCTGCTCCTGACCGACGTCGTGCTCCCCGAGGGGATGAACGGCATCGAGCTCGCCCGCGCGTTCCGCGAGCGGTACCCGGACCTCCCGGTCCTGTTCATCTCCGGATACTCGGACGCCGAGGAGCTCCGCGAGTCGAGGCTCGGCCGGCTCCTGCCGAAGCCGTTCCGGAGGGAGCAGCTCGCCCGCGAGGTGCGAGAGGTGCTGGACGGCGCCTGAACCGGAGGTCGATGCGGCGCGGACCGCCGGGCCGCCGCGCCTCCGTCAGTCCGGCCGGTAGACGATCATCGAGAGGTCGTCCGGCTTGCTCGGCCGGCCGGCGGCGGGGTCGACCATGCGGCTCAGCGTCCGCTCGACCAGCGCCACCGTCACGTCGAGCAGGTCTCCCTTGCGGACCGCCTCCACGATCTCCGAGACGACGACGTTGTCGAACAGCCCGTCGCTCCCGATCACCACCGTGTCGCGCGGGTTCAGCTCGAGCTCGGTCGAGATCTCGATGCGGGGATCTCCGACGCCGAGCAGGTTCGAGACCAGGTGCAGGTCCTCGTGGTCGAGCGCCTCCCGCTCGTCGAGGATCCCGGCCTCGACCGCGTAGCCGACCGGGGAGTGCGAGACCGTCTGCAGCCGCTTGCGGCCGCGTTGGCCCATCACCAGGACGACGCTGTCCCCGACGTGGACCGACCGGAGCCGCTGCTCGTCGATCAGAACCCCCGCGAACGTCGTCGCCGCGCCGAGGCCGAGCGAGAGGATCGAGTGGTGCGCGTCCTCGAGCGCCGACACGAGGCGCGCGCGTGCGTCCTCCGGCTCGGCCTCCGCCAGCCGCTCGCGGACCCGCTCGATCGCGATGCGCGAGGCCCGATCGCCGCCGCGCATCCCCCCCGCGCCGTCGGCGACGGCGAGGAGCGTGCAGGCCGGGTCGATCGTGGCGACGAGCGCCGCGTCCTCGTTCGGCCCCTTCTTCTCGGGCCGCGGGGCGCAGAAGACGGCCGCGCGCCCGCCGTGGACGGGGAGGAGTTCCACGGCGTCCATGGAGGCGTCGACGTACGCGCGCGACCCGGCCGGGACCGGCGCGGCGCTCACGTCGTCGCCTCGCGCGCCGCGCCGGCGCGACGGCGACGGGCCCGGCGGAGGCGGAGGTACCGCTCGATCCCCGGCGCGAGCTCCTCCCACGCCTCGAACATGGAGATCCCGTCGCGGTGCCGCTTCCGGTAGTCGACCTCGAGGCACTTCCGGAGGAACTCGACCACGCCGCGGGGCGCGTTCCGACGGAGGCGGGCGCTCCCGGCGAGCGGCCACTGGAACGGCCACTCGGGCCGGGCGCCGCTGATCATCCGATAGACGACGATCGCGGCCGAGAAGACGTCCGACTCGAACCGCGGCTGGCCGAGCGCCTGCTCCGGCGCGACGTACCCGACGGTGCCCGACCCGGATGCGCTCAACGTCCGGAGCGCCACCTTCGAGATCCCGAAGTCGGTCAGCCGGAGCTGGTCGCCCGGGAACAGGAGGACGTTCTCCGGCTTGATGTCGCAGTGGATGATCCGGTGCTCGTGGGCGTGCGCGACCGCCTCGAGGAGCTGCCCCGCGTAGTCGTACGCCCGCTCCAGCCCGAGGCGGCGCTTCAGCCGGTCCGCCAGCGACTCCGTGCCGAGCGACTGCGCGACGACGAACCGCTCGCCGATGAAGTCGGCGTTCTTGATCGTCTGGACGTTCGGGTGGTCGAGCCGCGCGGTGATCCGCACCTCCCGCCGGAAGTCCTCGAGCATCGACGGCGTCACCATCGTGGCGTGCGGGACCTTCAGCGCGACGCGCACGCCCTCGATCGTGTCCGAGGCCTCGAACACGTCGGCGTACGGGCCCGAGGCGATGCGCCGCACGAGGCGGTACTTCCCGAGCTTCTGGCGGGCCTTCAGGGTGGTCACCGAGACGAGGCTCCGGACGAGGGCGAACGGTCGATTGTGCCCGCCGGGCGCGACGACTTCCATCCCCCGGACCCGCTATCATCGGCGGGCATGGACCCGCGTTTCACCCTTCGGGC
>JBICIB010000500.1:0-3346 GCA_043101415.1 Planctomycetota bacterium JB042
GGGCAGACGCCCCGAGAGACGCTGCGGGTGCCCGCACTGGTGTCACACCACCGCGCGGGACTGGGGACAGAGGGAAATCACGCGGACGGCGACGTGGCTCTTCGCGCCCGCGTCATTCCATGGGTCCTCTCCGCACTCCCCCGTACCCCATCAAGGAATCGGGTGAGGAAGTCCGGAGCGGGCGAGGCGGGGGCCGGAGGAGGGATGAGGCTCCGAGAGCGACCCCGCAGCGCGACTCGAAACCGAGCGGAGATCACGTCCGACGCATCGCGCGAGGACGTGAGCGGGTCGGAGAGCTCGTCCCTTCTCCGGCCGCCGCCGTGGCGAACGCGAAGACGTTCCCGAACGCGTTCCAAGCCCGCGCAGCGGCTAGGACAGCTCGTCCCTTCTCCGGCCGCCGCCGTGGCGAACGCGAAGACGTTCCCGAACGCGTTCCAAGCCGCGCAGCGGTACAGTCTGTCCATGGCCGACGCCGACGTGATCCGCGACACCGGCGAGACGCTGGTCGGGCTCCTCCGCGAGGGGATCCCGGACTGGCTGCTCCCCCACGACCGGATCATGGTCGGGAGCTACGCCGAGTTCGCGCAGCTCCCCGCGCTCGACGCGCCGCGGGTCACGGTCTTCCTGCACCGCATCGAGGTCCGGTACCGGCTCCGGACGACCTCGCAGGACCGGGGGATGCCGCTCCGCCTGTCGTACCTCGTGACGCCGTGGGCGATGCGGGCGGACGACGACCATCGGCTGCTCGGTCGGGTCCTGCAGGTCCTCGACGCGGCGGCGGTGGTCGGGCCGGACGAGCGCCGAGGGGACGCCTGGGGGCCGGACGACACCCTGCAGTTCGTGATCGACGAGATGAGCCGGGAGACCGAACTCGGCCTCTGGGAGGCGATGAAGCTGCCGTTCCGGGCCTCGATCGCGTGCCACGCGCAGGTGTTCCAGCTCGACCCCTCCTGATCTTCTTCCAGACCCAAGTCACTGGGGCAAAGTCATTTGCTTCGGTGACAAATATTGGACGAGTTCTCCCCAAGCGGTCCGCGGACGGGCTACGCTTCAGGGACGTCCCTTTCTCCCGTACCCCCGAGGAACTCGCCGTGAACCGACTCCACGCGCCCCTCCTTCTGATCTCCTGCTCGTTCTTCCCCGCCTCGAGCACGTTCGGCCAAGGCTTGCTGCATCGATTCGACGGGGTCGTAGATGGCGACCTCGCCGGGTTCGCGGTCGCGGACGCCGGCGATCTCGACCATGACGGCTTCCCCGACTTCATCGTCGGCGCGAAGGTCGGCAAGGATCCCGGCGGCGTCGCGACGGGGTACGCCAAGGTCTACTCCGGCATCGACGAGTCGGTCCTCTTCGCCTTCTACGGGCAGCAGTCGACCGACTTCTTCGGGCACTCGGTCAGCACCGCCGGGGACGTCGACGGCGACGGCACCCCGGACTTCGTCGTCGGCGCCCCGCAGGAGAACAGCGGCGGCCACAACGACAACGGCTCCGCCCGCGTCTACTCCGGCGAGAACGGGTCGCTCCTCTTCACGTTCGTCGGCGACCACGGGAACATCGACTACGGCTACTCCGTCCGCGACGCGGGCGACGTCGACAACGACGGCTGGCCGGACGTCGTCGTCGGCGCCTGGCGCGACCACCCGAACGGCGGGATCAACGAGGGGTCGGCGAGCGTCTACTCCGGCCAGACCGGGCAGCGCCTCTACTACTTCCAGGGGGACGCGGCCGGCGACGAGCTCGGGTTCTCGGTCAGCGGCGCCGGCGACACCAACGCCGACGGCTACGACGACGTCATCGTCGCCACGCTCGACATCGACGACGTCGTTCTCGACGGCGGCGGGGCGCGCCTCTTCTCCGGCCAGGACGGCTCGATCCTCGCCCAGTTCTACGGCGACTCGACCGCGGACTGGTACGGCTACGCGGTGACCGGACTCGGCGACCTCGACGCCGACGGCTACGACGACGTCCTGGTCGGCGCGCCGCGCGACGACAACAACGGGGACGACAGCGGCATGATCCGCGTCTTCTCCGGCCAGACCCACGCGATGATGTTCCAGGTCGACGGGACGATCAAGAGCCGCTTCGGCTGGTCGGTCGCCGACGCGGACGACGTGAACGGCGACTCGATCCCCGACCTGATCGTCGGCGCGCCGTGGGAGGCGTCGCAGAGCGGACGCGTCCACGTCCTCTCCGGCGCCGACGGCCAGACGCTCCACACCCTCGAGGGGCCGAACTACTCGAACTTCGGCTTCTTCGTGAGCAGCGCCCGCGACGCGAACCGCGACACCGTCCCGGACGTCATCGTCGGCGCGCCGTTCGACGACACGTACGGCGACAACATGGGGAGCGCCCACGTCATCTCCGTCGCCTGCGGATCGGCCACGCCGTTCGGCGCCGGCTGCGCGGGGAGCGGCGGCTTCGTCCCGACGCTCGACGTCACCGGCTGCCGCACGCCGGGCGGGAACATCACGCTCGAGATCGACCAGGCGCTCGGCGGGACGTTCGCCGTCCTGTTCCTCGGCGCCGGCCAGGACGACCTCGCGTACGGCGGCGCGTGCCCCCTGAACATCGCGCCCCTCTACGGACCCGTCCTCCCGCTGATGCTCGGCGGCGCGGGCGACGGGAACGGCTCGATCTCGCTCTCCGCCACCGTGCCGAAGGAGATCCTCGCCCCGGTGACCCTGAACCTCCAGGCGCTCGTCGCCGACCCGTCCGCCGCCGGCGGCGCGGCCCAGACGAACGCCCTCGAGCTGGTCATCGGCTGAGCGCGATCACCAAATGATGACGCGGCGGACCTCGCGTCCGCCCGTTCTCCCCGAGCGGGAGTCCCGGAGAGTCGGCCGGGGCTCCCGCTCATCCTTTCGACTCGGATCGACGGAACTCCGATCAGGAGCGGAGCTGGTCCCCCACCGGCAGCCGACGGATCCGGCACCCCGTCACCTGGTGGAGCGCGGCGCAGAGTGCGGGCGCGACTCCGGGGACTCCGACCTCGCCGATCCCTCCCATCTCCCCGCCGGTGTCGACGATGTGCACGTCGACCGGCGGCGCCTCGTGCATCCGAACGATCGGGAAGTCGTCGAAGTTCCCCTGGTCGACGCGACCGTCGGTGAAGGTGATCTCGGACGACAGCGCCGAGGAGAGGGCGAAGATCGCCGCCCCCTGCATCTGCGACACGACCTGATCGGGATTGACGACGAGGCCGCAGTCGATCGCGCAGACGATCCGCCGCACCCGGGGGCGACCGTCCTCGACCGATGCCTCGACGACGTGCGCGGCGAACCCCTTGAACGACTCGTGCACCGAGATCCCCCGACCGACGCCCTCGGGCGGCGGATCGCTCCAACCC
>JBICIB010000501.1:0-4353 GCA_043101415.1 Planctomycetota bacterium JB042
GAGCCGCCCGTCGCCGTCGACGTCGACGAACCCGCCGCCGCCGGCCATCGTCTCCGGGAGGTGCTTCTCGGGGGAGAGCGCCGGGTCGTGGCGCCAGTCGATCCCGACCGCCGCCGCGACGTCGACGAACCGGAGCGCGGCCTCCGACGCGGGGTCGGCCGGAGCGCCCGGCCCCGACGCCCCGCCCGGATCGGCGGGTTCGCGCGCGGCGTCGCGACACCCCGCCGCCGCCGCGATCAGCGCGAGGGCGATCGAAGCCACGGGGCGGAGGTCGGCTCGATCGATCGCCGTCACGCGTCCCGTCCCTCGCGCAGCCGCCGCCCCTCGTCCCGCTCGTGCCGCGCCGCGTCCGCCTCGCCGAGCCGGTCGAGGAGGAGGGCGAGGAGCTCGCGGATCTCCGGTTCGTCCGGGAACGCGTCCCGCGCGGCCTCGAGCGTCCGGCGCGCGGCCCCCGTCCCCTCGACGGCGAGCTCGGTCCGGGCGCGCTCGACGTGCGCCGACCAGAGGTTCGGGAACCGCTCGCAGATCGTCCGCAGCCGCTCCAGCCGGCGACGCGGATCGACCTCCTGGTCGTGCTTCGCGAGGCTGAAGACCGGCCGGAGCAGCTCGAACTCCTCCTGGGCCCGCGCCGCCTCCTCGGCCCGGCCGAGGCGACGGAGCGCCTGCGCGAGGTTGAAGCGGATCCGCGTGTCGGTCGGCGCGAGCCGGAGCGCCGCCTCGAAGTCGGCGAGGGCCCCCTCGGGATCGTCCCCGCGCAGCCGGAGCTTCCCTCGCTCGAACCACGCGTCGGCCGGCGCGCCCGCCTCGATCAGTTCGTCGAGCCGCGCGCGCGCGGCCTCGGCCTCCCCGCCCTGCGCGAGGAGGCGCGCCTCGAGCACCCGGGCGCGGGCGCGATCCGGGTCGCGCCGCAGGGCGTCCGCGACGTGCCGCCCGGCGGCGTCGGCGTCGCCGAGCTCGAGCGCGAGCGAGGCGAGGAGGAGGTGCGGTTCGGCGTCGGCCGGGTCGAGCGCGCCGGCGCGACGGAGCTCGACGCGGGCCGCGGCGACGTCGCTGTCCCGGCGGAGCTTCAGGAGCCCGAGCAGACGCCGCGTCCGCGCGTCCTCGGGACCGGCCGCGAGCGCCTTCTCGAGCTTCCGGATCGCCCGCGCGTCGTCGTGGAACGCCGCCAGCCGCTCGGCCTGCGCGAAGAGCTCGTCGCGCCGCTCCGGATCTCCGGGGAGGTTCGCCGGCGTCGCCGGCGCCGGGATCGCCGGACGATCGTGTGTCGCCTCCTCGCGCGGCGCCCCCGGACGCGGCTCGTCCCCGACGACCGCCTCCCGCCGGCACCCCGCGACGAGGAGCGCCGCGCCGATCCCCGCGCAGACGAGTCGAGACGAACCCATGTCCGCCATGCTACTGGCGTCGGAGTCACGAACGACGTCGGGCGCCGTTTCTCTCGCGACGCCGATCCCCGACCGCGCACCGGGGGTCCGGCCCGAGCCGGGTCGCCCGACGTCAGCGCGGGCGGCGGCGGATGTCGAGGGTCGGATCGATCAGCTTCAGGTAGCGACGCTGCTGGAGGCGCGGCGGGAGCGACTCGATCTTCTCCCACTGGCGACGCGCGCGAGGCGACCGCTCGCTCGCCGCCCGCGCCTTCTCCCGCAGCAGGGCGTGGATCCGCTCGGCGCGCGCCTCCGGTTCGAGCTGGGAGAGCGCCCCGACCTCGTCCGGCGTCAGCACCCGATCCATCACCTCTCGCGGCGGCGGACGGATCCGGCGGCGCCGTCCCTCGGCGTCGTCGCGGAGGTCGTTCGGGAGGAACGCCGCCCGGCCTCGGCCGCCCCCGGGGCGCTTCTGCAGCACGACCCGGAGCTCGTCGTGGAACGCGTCCGGCGGCAGCGCGAGGAGCCCTTCCCGTTCCGCCTCCGGGAGGAGGAGCAGCTCCTTCGGCGGATCGTGGAGGATGGCGAGCCGGTTCAGGCGCCGCAGCTCGCGCCCGAGCTCGACCGGCGAGAGGCCGAGGAGGCGCTCCGCCTCCCCCTCCGGCAGGACGCCCCGCTCCTCGAGGTCGGCGAGCCGGTCGCCGGTCCGGTCGCGGAGCGCGCGCCGGACTCGCCGCACCGTCTGCTTGTCGATCCCGTCCTCCCCGAGCCGCTCCCGGAGCTCCTCGCGGAGGGCCTCGAGCCGCCGCTCGATCATCGGCCGGAGGGCGCGCTTCCGTTCCCGCGATTCGAGCGACTCGATCCGCCGCCGCTCGGCGTCCGGCAGCTCGGCGACGAGCTGCTCGCGCACCGACCGGAGCGCCTCCTGCCGCGTCTCGACCGAGCGCCGCCGCTCCGGGTCCATCGCCTTCCACGCCCGGTACCGCTCGCGGACGAGCGCCCGCTGCTCCTCGCTCAGCTCCTGCCAGCGCGCCTTGCCGGGCGCCGCGCCCTCCTGGGCCGACGGCGACGCCGCGAGCAGCACGAACGCGAGGACGGTCCGCACGACGGTCGTCATCTCGGCCCGTCCTCCTCGACGTCCCCCTCCTCGTCGCCGGGGAACGCCTCGAGCGCCTCGGCGACCTCGAGGCTCGCCACCAGGTCGAGCGTCTCCTCGTGCTCGACCACGGCCTCCCAGTCGTCGAGGAAGAGGTCGAGCCGGGCGATCATCTCCGGGTCGGCGGGCGTCGCCTCCGACCGCCCCGCGTCCGGGGCGCCCGACCGCTCGCGCTGGATCAGCAGGCCGACGGCGAGGACCGCGGCGAGCCCGGCCGCCGCCGCGAGCTTGGTCCGGAGCGGGACGAGGTGCCGCCCGGCCGTCCTGTCGCCCCGGAGCGCCGCCTCCACCACGGCGTCCGTGAACCCGGCCGACGGCTCGAGCGCGTCGCCGCCGTCCCGACGGTCCGCCTCGTCGAGCAGGGCGTCGATCCGCGCCCGCTCGTCGACGATCCGGCGCAGCGCGGGGTCCCGCTGCGCGGCGACGCGCAGCTCGTCGGGGAGCGACTCGATCCCGGCCACCCGCGGCTCGAGCGCGAGCCGCTCACGGAAGGCGCGTTCGTTCATCGCGGACCTCCTCGCTCACGTAGGGCGACAGCATCGTGCGCAGGTTCTCGCGCGCCCGGAAGAGCAGCGACTTCACCGCCTCGCCGGTCGTCTCCATGACCTCGGCGATCTCCTGGTGCGGCATGCCTCGATAGCGGCTCAAGACCAGCGCGGCCCGTTGCTGTTCGGGGAGCCGGTCGATCGCCTCGCGCACCCGCTCCCGCAGCTCGTCGCGTTCGAGGGCCTCCAGCGGCTCGATCGACTCCGGGTCGTCGAGCCGCGCCCCCCGCGGCTCGCCGCCGTCCGCCGACCGGTCGAGCGAGAGCGTGCGCCGCCGCCGCTGATAGTCCGCCGCGTTCGCGCAGAGGTTGAAGACGATCCGGTAGAGCCACGTCTCGAACTTCGCCTTTCTCTCGTATCGCTCCCGCGCCCGGTAGACGCGGACGAAGACGTCCTGGGTCAGCTCCTCGGCGCGCGCCCGATCCCCGCAGAACCGATGGACCGTCCGCAGCACCGTCCCGCGGTACCGGTCGACGAGCTCGCGGAACGCGGCGGCGTCCCCGGCCTCGACCCGCCGCATCAGGTCGGCCCCGACGTCGTCGTCGACCGTCGTTCGTCTCGCGCCGTTCGGGTCTCGCACCGGCGACATTCAACCGGCGCCCCGGGTCCGGGTGACGGCCGATCGGGCGGTTTCGCACGGATCGCGCGCGGTCACAGGAAGCGCCAGCGCCCGAGCGGCCGGAAGATCAGGAACGGCCGCCCCACGAAACGGTCGAGCGGAACGGAACCGAAGTGCCTGCTGTCACGGCTGTTGACGCTGTTGTCCCCGAGCAGGAACGCCTCCCCGGCGGGGATCGCGAACGGCGCCCGGACCGCGTGGTCGCAGCCGTTCTCCGTGTAGAAGACGTCCCGGGTCACGGTCAGGCCGCGCAGCCGGGCGCGCCCGGAGACGACCGCCAGCGACGGCTCGTTCCGGGAGGCGAGCCCCGAGACCTCGGTGTTCCGCTCGTACGGCACGTCGACCACGAGTTCTCCGTCGATCCGGACGCGCAGGCGGTCGTCGACGTTCCGGAACGAGACCGCCACCGGACGCCCGACCGGCAGCTCGACCGGCGCTCCGGCGTCGAGCGGCACGGGCCGGGGGCCGGCGAGCCGCTCGAGGGCGAGCGCCGCCCCGCCGCCGAGCGTCAGCCGGAACGTGTCCCCCTTCTCCCGCAGCTCCGCCACGACCCGGGTCGACGCGTCCGCGAGCGAGACCGTGAACCGGAGCCCGGTGTCGTTCACCCGGCTCTCCCCCTTCACGCGCCGTCCCGCCTCGTCGATCCAGTCGTCGGTCACGAACAGATCGGAA
>JBICIB010000502.1:0-6673 GCA_043101415.1 Planctomycetota bacterium JB042
GTGTGCTCTTCCGATCTCTCGGCGTACTGCAGCCCCTTCGCGGCGTCGAGGAGGAGGCGGAGCGCCTCGTCGACCGGGAGCGCGCCCTCCTTGTTGAGGCGGTCCTCGACCGTGCCGCCGGGGACGAACTCCATGGCGTAGAAGACGAGCCCCCCCTCGCGGTCGACGTCGTACACCTGGACGATGTTCGGATGGTTCAGCTGGCCGGCGGCGCGCGCCTCCTTCAGGAACCGGTCCGGGAACGACGGGTCTCGGGAGAGCTCCGGCGAGAGGATCTTGAGCGCCACCTCGCGGTTGAGGGAGAGCTGGAGCGCGCGGAAGACCGTCCCCATGCCGCCGCGCCCGAGCCGCTGCAGGAGCTTGTATCCGCCGAGGGTCCGGCCGTCCCCTCCGGCCTCCTGGTCGGAGAGGAACGTCAGGATCGTCGTCCCGACGGTCACCTTGTCGCCCGACGAGAGCTCCGCGAGGTCGACGCGCGCGTCGTTGACGAGGGTGCCGTTGGACGACGTCGCGTCCTTGACGAAGTACCGCCCGTCCTTGCCGCGCAGCTTCGCGTGCTGCCTCGACGCGAGTTCGTCGTCGATCGGCACCTGGGCGCGCGGATCGCGGCCGAGCACGTAGACGCCCCCCTCCTCGAGGCGGATCGTCTGCCCCTTCCGGGGGCCGGTCTCGTAGATCAGGACGGGCACGTCGTCGTCATCCTCTCACGTCTCGTCGCGCGTCTCACGGTCACGCGCCGTCCGACGGGGCTTCGTCGGCCTCGACACCATCGAACAGCGCCCGCCCGACGCGCACCAGCGTCGCGCCCTCCTCGACGGCGACCTCGAAGTCGTTCGTCATCCCCATCGAGAGGTGGGGGAGTCCGCCGGGGAAGCGGGGCGCGAACCGGTCCCGGAGCTCCCGGAGCCGCGCGAACCACCGGCGCGACGCCTCCGGCTCGTCGCCGAAGGGGGCCATCGCCATGAGCCCGACGGTCTCGACCGCGTCGGCGGCCGCGGCCCGGTCGGCGAGCGCCGGCAGGGCCTCGACGTCGACGCCGTGCTTCTGCGCCTCGTCGGCGACGTTCACCTGGAGCAGGAGACGGGGACGCCGGGACTCCTCGCGGGCGACGCGATCGATGCGATCGAGCAGCCCGACGGAATCGACGGAGTGGATCCAGGAGAACGAGCGCACGGCGCGGCGGACCTTGTTGCTCTGCAGGTGGCCGACGAGGTGCCAGGTCGGGCCGTCGGGGCCGGAGAGCGCCTCGATCTTCGGCTCGGCCACGGCGACGCGGTTCTCACCGAGGTCGGTCGCGCCCAAGTCGATCAATCGCCGGATGATACCTTGTCCGACGGTCTTGGTAACGGAGACCAGGCGGACCTCGTCCGGCGACCTCCCGGCGCGCCGGGCGGCGTCCTCCATGCGCGAGCGGATCGCGGTCAGGTTGCGCCCTAGCGTGTCGACCGGCGGGTCCTCGTGGCGAAGCGGTGGAGAGCGGGCCGGCGCGGATCCGGCGCTCGCCGCCGCGCGTGGGCCGTCGAATCCTCTCTCGTACCAGACGGTCCGGAGAGGGTCAACGCGCCCGACACGACGGTCGGTCCGAGGCGGGGCCGTGAAGTTTCTGCTTGACCGAGATCGACCCCGCACTAAGATCCCGCCGACCTATTTTGTTGATTGGCAAGCCTTTTGAGAGAGTCGACCTCTCGCTGCCGATCCCGAGCCCCGTTCCGCGTCCCACCGACGCGA
Source organism: Planctomycetota bacterium JB042 (assembly GCA_043101415.1). Taxonomy (GTDB): domain Bacteria; phylum Planctomycetota; class B15-G4; order B15-G4; family JADJEK01; genus JAUIEL01. Next base: position 1,729 of record JBICIB010000502.1, read on the forward strand.
ACAACCGCCATAGGAGTGCGGCGCATGATGAGCCGATCGCTTGGGGTGACCCTCCACGCATCCGTCCTGGGTCTCTCGCTGATCTGCACCTCTTGCTCACCGATGCACGGGCAGTTCCCGGCGCCGGAGTCCCTCCCCGACACCCTCGCGGCCGTCACCGACCAGGCGCTGCTGACCGGGCCGGCCTGGGAGCCGATCCCGCTGAAGCTCCGCACGGGCGCCGAGATCGAGTCGCTCGACGTCGTCGGCGACACGCTCTTCGCGCTCGACTCGACGCAGACGATGCACGCGATCAACCTCGAGACCGGGACGCACCGCTGGGTGCTGTCGCTCGAGCGGGTGCCGACGCGGGCGCCGGTCGTCGGGAGCGGCTACGTCGCCTTCGTGGCGCGGAACCACGTCACGGTCGCCACGCTCTCGAGCGGGACGGTCGTCCTCGAGCGCGGCCTCGAGTTCTCCCCGTCGTCCGACGTCGCGCTGACGTTCGACTCGCTCTACGCCGGGGCGTGGGGGAACGGGACGCGCGTCCGCTCGGTCGGCCTGGCGGACGGGTGGAACGGCTGGTTCTTCCGGACCGACGACGCCGTCGTCGGGCGGCCGATCGTGGTCGGCACCGGCGCCGACCAGCTCGCGTACTTCGCCTCGCGGAGCGGCGAGGTGTTCGCGCTCACGCCGCTCCCGGCGACGGCTTCCGCCCCGACCGAGACCGCCTGGTCGATGCAGACGCTCGGTCCGAACTCCGCCGACCTGGTCAGCGACGGCGACCGGATCTACGTCGCCTCGGAGGACCACGCCCTCTACGCGCTGAACCGCCTCACCGGTTCGATCGAGTGGAAGTGGCTCGACGGTCACGTCCCGCTCCACACGGCGCCGACGGTCGTCGGCGACACGATCTACCAGTCGATCGACGGGGTCGTGGTCGCGATCGAGCGGGAGACGGGCGAGGAGCGGTGGCGCTACGCCGGCGTCGATCGCTACCTCACGCGCGTCGGTCAGCGCGACTACGTCAAGCTCCCCGGCGCGACGATCGCCGTCCTCGACGCGGAGACGGGCGAGGAGCTCTCGCGCGTGTCGTCGCCGATCTTCGCTCAGCTCGTCGCCAACGACGCGGGGGGGAAGCTCGTCTTCAGCAACGGCCGGGACATCATCGCGCTGAAGTAGCGACGACGCAGGACGGCCGAGGCGAACCGCACGCGCCCGCGCCCCGACAGGAGGGGAGCGGGCGCGTTCCCGTTCTACGCCGGCCGGCGGGCCTCAGCTCTCGCCGGGGATCCCGCGGGTCGTCTCGCCGTCGTACGCCATCATCCCGCCGACGACGTTCGTCAGCCGGGGGTAGCCGCGCGTCGACAGGAAGTCGCACGCGGCCGCCGAGCGGGAGCCCATCGCGCAGAAGACCATGACGTGCCGGTCGGACGGCACCTCGCCGTGCCGCTCCGGCAGCTCGTCGATCGGGATCCAGGTCGCGCCGGGGACGTGCCCTCCCTCGACCTCCCCCCGCGTGCGCACGTCGAGCACGAACAGGTCGGCCGGGCGCTCCTCCTCGATCGAGCGGCGCGCCTCGTCCGCCGTGATCTCCGCGAACAGCCGCCCCTCCTCGATCATCTCCTTCGAGACGTCCTCCCCGGCGGCGAGCCGCGCGACGAGCTGCTCGAGGCGCCCCGTCCGTTCCCCCGCCTCCTCGGCGGTCGACTCGGCGCGGCGGGTCGCGGCCTCGGCGCGTTCGATGCGGGCCCTCGCGCCGACGGCGGACTTCAGGGCGAACAGCGCGAGCAGCAGCGCGACCAGGGCGAAGGCGAGGGCGAGGGTGTCCATGAAGGGCGGGCTCCGGGGAAGGGAGGGTCGATCCGACTCGATCGGTGGCGTCCCGATTCTATGGTGAGGCCCCATGGACGGCACGACCTGGACCTTCGTCGCGTTCGCGGCGTACCTGCTGGTGGTGATCGGGCTCGGGATCGTCTCCGCGCGGCGCTCCTCCGGCGGCGTCACCGAGTACTTCCTCGCCGGCCGGCGGCTCTCTCGGCTCGTCGTCGCGCTCTCGGCCGTCGTCTCCGGCCGCTCGGCCTGGCTCCTCCTCGGGTTCGCCGGCACGGCGTACCAGCGCGGGTTCTCCGCCGTCTGGGCGACCGTCGGCTACATCGCGGTCGAGGCGGTCCTGTTCCTCTCGTTCGCGCTCCGACTCCGCCGCTTCTCCGAGCGGTACGACGTCCTGACCGTGCCCGACTTCCTCTCGGTCCGCTTCGGGGGGTCCAGGGCCCTGCGCGGGGTCACGTCCCTGGTCATCCTGTTCTTCCTGGTGCTGTACGTCGGGGCCCAGCTCCTCTCCGGCGGCAAGACGCTCGCGCCGTCGTTCGGCATCGAGACGACGCCGGCGGTGCTGGCGACGGCGGCGATCGTGCTCGTCTACACCGTCCTCGGCGGGTTCCTCGCGGTCAGCCTGACCGACCTCGTCCAGGCGTTCGTGATGATCGCGGGGCTCGTCGTCCTCCCGGTCGTCTGCGTCGTCCGGGCGGGCGGGTTCGGGCCGCTGTTCGACGGCCTCGCCGCGATCGACCCGACGCTCCCCGACCCGACCGCGATCGCGATCGGCGCCGCGATCGGGCTCGTCGGGATCGGGCTCGGCTCGCCGGGGCAGCCGCACATCGTCGCGCGGTACATGGCGATCGACGATCCGCGCCAGCTCCGGTTCGCGGCGCTGGTCGGCACGGCGTGGAACGTCCTGATGGCGGGGGGGGCGCTCCTGATCGGTCTGGCCGGCCGTCTCCGCTATCCGTCCGCCGACGCGCTCCCCGGCGGAGACCCCGAGGTGATCTACCTCGTGCTGGCGGGGGACGTGCTGCCTCCGGTCCTGTTCGGCGTGGTCGTCGCGTCGGTCTTCGCGGCGATCATGTCGACCGCCGACTCGCAGGTCCTCGTCTGCGCGTCGAGCGTCGTGCGGGACGTCTATTGCGGGCTGCTCGGTCGCGGGAAGGGGGCCTCGGCGGCCTCCCTCGTCCGCCTCAGCCGGGTCGTGGTGGCGGGGGTCGTGGTGGCGGCGCTCGCGCTCGGCTTCCTCGCCGAGAAGAGCATCTTCTGGCTCGTGCTGCTCGCGTGGGGCGGGCTCGGGGCGGCGCTCGGACCGGTGACGATCCTGGCGCTCTTCTGGCGGCGGGCGACCGCCGCCGGGGCGGTCGCGGGCGTCGTGACGGGGACGCTGGTGACCGTCGCCTGGGACGCCTCCGGGCGGTCGTTCTACGAGCTGATCCCCGGGTTCCTCGCCGCGACCGTGGCGTGCGTGGTCGTCTCCCTCGCGACGCGACCGCCCGCGGACGTCGCGGCCCGGTTCGCCGCGATGGACGGCGAGGAGCCGGAGGGCGACCGGACCTGACGCGGCGGCGCGTCGCTCAGAAGTCGTCGCCGACCGGATCGAACAGGGCGAGGCCGACGAGGAGGTCGAGCAGCTCGAGCGGTTCGACCCCGACCTCGGCGCCGATCAGCAGCAGGTGCAGCCCGAGGCCGATCTCCGCCGCGCCGTACCCCGGTCCGGGGCCGCTCTCCTCGGTCGAGGCGTCGAGGATGCTCAGCTCGGCGCCGGCGTACGTCTCGAACCCGAACGGCCACGGGATGCGGGGCTCGCCGCGCGGCCCGCGAAGGCCGACGAACGCCGTCGCCCAGCCGCCGAGGGTGACGTCGACCAGCTCGGTCGCCCGCACGCCGGCGCCGAACCCCGGCCCGACGCGCAGCCGGAGGCGCACGATGTCGAGGAGGTCGAAGACGCGGTTCGGCAGGTAGAGGAGCGTCGCGGCCACGACGCTCGGTCCGGCCTCGAGTTCCTCGGACGCGTCGTCGGCGAGCGCGGCGGGAGGGGACGGCCGGAGGCCGGTCGAAGCGCACGCCCCGAGCGCGGAGAGGAGGACGATCGGGATCAGGGGGCGGCGCATCGTTCGATCATCCCTCGACCAGGCGCTTCAGGCAGGCGACGATCTCGTCGTGGAGCGGGCCGTGGGTCGTGAGGACCCCGACGTTCTCCTCCATCTTCGCCCCGAACGAGAAGTCGAGCGGCCGGCCGACGACGTCGGTCGAGCGGCCGCCGGCCTCCTTCGCCACGGCGACCCCCGCCACGTGGTCCCACGCGTTGTCGCGCCAGTCCGGCTTCGACCGCGGGCGGAGGTAGACCTCCGCGTCGCCGCGCGCGAGGACGCCGTACTTCACCTGGCTGTCGACCCGGACGATCCCGCCGCCGAACCCCAGCTCCTCGACCAGCGCGGTGAGGAGCTTCGGATCGCCGTGGCTCGACTCGACCGAGCCGAGCACCCGGACGTCCGCCGCGTCGGTCGTGGCGTTGGCGCGGATCGGCGCCGTGTCGCCGCCGTCGAGCGGGAACTGGAACGCCCCGGCCTGCTCGTAGGCGTGGAACACGACGCCGCGGGCGCCGCCCTCGTCGTTCGGGTCGACCGCGAGGTTCGGGCAGACGAGCGCGCCCGCGACCGGGACCCGCTCGCGCAGGAGGCCGATGGCGACGGCGTACTGCGCCTTCCGCAGGAACCCCTTCGTCCCGTCGATCGGGTCGATCGCCCACATGTACGGCGACGCGGGATCGCCCTGGTGGTCGATCCACGCGCAGAGCTGCTCCATCGTGACCGGCTCGCCGAGCGCGTCGGCGACGAGATCCCGGACGCGGTCCGCGACGTGGGCGTCGTCCCCGGCGCGGAGGTTCTCGGAGTTCTCCTCGGCGAGGATCGCGTGGTCCCCGCAGTGGAGGGAGAGGGCGCGCAGGATGACCGCCTGGGACGCGTAGTCCGCGACGGTGACCGGCTCCCGGCCGGCCTTCTCCTGGGTCTCGACGACCTGCTCCTGCTGGACGCGGCGGCAGATGCCCGCGGCGAGCCTGCCCGCCTCGAGGGCGACGTTCGTGAAGGTGTCTGCGTTCATGATCGGGGCGAGGCTACGGCGCGGGCGAGTCCGATGC
>JBICIB010000503.1:0-5305 GCA_043101415.1 Planctomycetota bacterium JB042
GACGCCCAGCGAGATCGCGGTGGTCGGCTCGAACCAGGACCAGGTCGGCTTCTACGGCGACCTGGCGGTCACGCCCGGACCGTAGCGACTCCTTCCTCGACGGGCTGCTACGATGCGGCCCGGCGCGGCGGGGTCGCCGGGCCGGCCGCGGGCGCTTATCGGCGCGCGCGGCGATCATCCGTGGACGAACATCGCCGTCCGTATCGGGCGGAGGAGGAGAGGACGTGGGGAACGCCGCGCTCCTGATCGATCTCGAGAACTTCTACATCGGCCGCGAGGAGAGCCACAAGAAGACCCGACGGGACGAGCCGTACGAGTTCCCGGTCGACCTCGACTCGCTCTGCGAGTTCGCGCGCGACATGTCGACCGGCCACCGCCTGACGGTCGCGCGCGCGTACGCCAACTTCAACGACCGCCGCCCCGGCGACGGCGACCGCCGCTGGGACTACTACCTCCAGCCGCTCCCCCGCTTCCTGATGGAGCAGGGGATCGAGCCGGTGCAGGTGTTCCGGTTCCCCGGCGGCTCGAACAAGAACGCGGCGGACATGCGGCTGGCGATGGACGCGACGGCCCTGATGACCGGCCGCGCCGCGATCGACCTGTTCCTCCTCGTGACCGGCGACTCCGACTTCATCCCGGTCGTCATCGAGCTGAAGCGGGGCGGCGCCAAGGTGATGGTCATCGGCGTCTCCGGCTGCACCAAGCCGATCTTCAACCGCTACTGCGACCGGTTCGAGTACTTCGAGGACCTCCTGGCGGCCCGCGAGCTGCAGCGGGACGACGACGCCGAGCTGGAGCCGCTCCGGAGCGCGGTCCTGTCGCTCCTCGAGCGTCGGTCTCCGATCCGCTTCGCCGCCGTGAAGCCGCTCCTCTCCGACGAGCTCGGCGCCCCGTTCGATCCGAACCGGTTCGGGTGCGAGACGACCGGCGACTTCCTCCGGAAGTACGCGGGTCCGCTCGGCGTCACCGTCCGGAAGGGGGAGCACGACTGGGAGATCGGACCGTTCGATCCGGACGCCCAGCCGCTCGAGGTCGACGACGAACCTCCGGCGGCCGCCCCCACCAACGGGATCGACCCGCGCGACGGGGCGGCGCCCGACCACCTCTATCGCGAGCTGCTCCGGCAGGGGATCCCCCGGTGCTACGTCGTCCCGATGAAGGACTGGGTGGCCATCACCGACGTCGTGATGCGCCTCACGACCGACGACGCGGGGGATCGGGTCCCGGTCCTCCACCAGGACCTGCTGAACGACCTCGCCGAGGAGTGCGGCCGCGAGGGGGTCGCCGACGCCGGTCGGAAGGTCAGCGACGTGACGTTCCAGCTGTTCAAGGCCGGGTGCTTCCACTGCGCCGACGACGACGCCGAGGCGGGGCAGACGGACTTCCACTGGTCGCGCCCGGCCCGGCTCGCCCCCGAGATCGCGGACGCCGACGCCCTGCGGGCCCGGACCTGGCGCTACCTGATCCGCCTCCTCGACCGGCGGCTGGAGCAGCGCGGACTGTCCGAAGAGATCGACCCGGCGGCGCTCGCCGAGGTCCTGGTCGGGAAGGACGCGACCGACGAGGACGTCGAGCACGTGCGCGAGCTCGTCCGGCGAACGGCCGACGTGTGACGCGGCCGCGCGTCTACGTCGCCTACACCGGCGGCACGATCGGGATGCGCCGCACCGAGCGCGGCTATCGCCCCGCTCCGGGCGCGCTGCTCGAGCGCCTGGAGGCGATGCCGGAGCTCGGGCACGAGCAGATGCCGGACGTCGAGGTCGTCGAGTACGTGCCGCTGCTCGACAGCTCCGACATGCGGCCGTCCGACTGGGTCCGGATCGCCCGGGACATCGTCGAGCGGCACGACGCGTACGACGGGTTCGTCGTCCTCCACGGCACCGACACCCTCGCGTACACGGCGTCGGCGCTGTCGTTCATGCTGCGCGGCCTCCGAAAGCCGGTCGTGGTCACCGGCTCGCAGGTGCCGCTGGTCGAACTCCGGAACGACGCCCGCGAGAACCTGGTCAACGCGCTCCTGATTGCCGGCACCAGCCGGATCCCCGAGGTCCTCGTCTCGTTCGGCGGCCGGCTGCTGCGGGGGAACCGCGCGGTGAAGGTCTCGTCCGACGGATTCGACGCCTTCGACTCGCCGAACCACCCCGTCCTCGGCCGGCTCGGCACGCGGATCGAGATCCGCCACCACCGGATCCGGCCCGCCGACGACCGGCCGCTCGCGCTCGAGGCGGTCGGCGACGCCAAGGTCGGCGCGCTCCGCCTCTTCCCCGGCGTCGACGCGGAGGTGCTCCGGAACGTCCTGCGCCCGCCGCTCCAGGGGCTCGTGCTCGAGTGCTACGGCGTCGGGAACGCTCCGGTCTCCGACGAGGCGTTCCTCGAGGCGCTCGCCGAAGCGGCGGCGCGAGGGGTCGTGATCGTCGACGTCTCGCAGTGCCTCGAGGGGCGGGTCTCCCTCGACGACTACGCGAACACCCGCGCGCTCCGCGACGTCGGGGTCGTCTCCGGGTACGACATGACGGTCGAGGCCGCGCTCACGAAGCTCTGCTACCTCTTCGAACGCGGCGACCCGCCCGAACGCGTGCGCGAACTCGTCCAGCTGGACCTGCGCGGCGAGCTGACCCCGCCCGAGGACGGCTGAGCCGGACGGCCGCGAGGCCTCGTCACCCGGTCGCCGGCAGCCGCGCCTCGTCCGCGTCGTTCGCCATCAGGAGCGCCAACCACCGCAGGCTCGGGAGGTGCGAGAAGACGAGCTGCGCCGACCTGGTCAGCGGCACGGCCAGGAACATCCCCGAGATCCCCCACAGCGCGCCCCAGAACAGGAGCGCGATCAGGATCACGAGCGGCGAGAGGTTCAGCTGCTTGCCGAGGACCTTCGGCTCGACGAGGTTCCCGAAGACGACGTTGACCACCGCGTAGAGCGCGAGCACCGCGAACATCACGCCCGGCCCGCCGTCCTCCATTCCGAGCGCGGTGACCGCGGGGAAGAGGGCCGCGAGGATGCTCCCGACGTTCGGGATGAAGTTCAGGAGGAAGGTGAGGATCGCGAAGAGCGACGCCCACGGGACGCCGAGCGCGGCGAGGCCCGCCCAGCAGAGGACGGCCGTCGCCAGCGAGATGCCCGTCTTCATGGCGAGGTAGAGCTGGACGTCCGCGGTGATCCGCTCGAGGACGGCGACGACCTCGTCCCGCCGATCGCCGGCCGCGAGTCGGATCTTCCGTTGCGAGACGCCCTGCTCGGCGAAGATGAAGATCATGAAGAAGACGATCAGGAGGACCTGCGCGACCGCGCTCTGCACCAGACCGAGCGCGCCGAGAAGGAGCGCGGCGACCCGCGGGAAGAGCGCCTTCACCTGACCGGAGATCGCGTCGAGGTCGAGGTCCCGCCAGTCGCGACTGTGGACGTGCTCGTGCACGAGGCGGCCGATCGCATCGATCGTCGACTCGTCGTCCGGCACCGCGAGCGCCTTCGGCAGCCCGGCCTCCGCCGCCGCCTGCTCCGCCGCCTTCGCCTGGTCCGCCGCGGCGTCGATCGACTGGACGAACGCCTCGGCCCCGTCGTAGAGCTGACCGCCGACCCAGACCACGGCGACCACGAAGAGCACCATCAGCCCGAACACCGTCAGTCCGGAGGGGATCCGGCGTCGCTCGAGCGCGAGGACCAACGGCCGCGAGACGAGGCAGAGGAGGAAGGCGACGATGAGCGGCAGGAAGATGAACTTCCCGTAGTGGAGGAGAGCTCCGGTCAGCACCATCGTCAGGAGGACGGCCGGGACGCGGAGCGGAGAGGTCTCGTTCGCCATGGAGGTACTCTACGGACCCGAGAGGAGCGACGGATGAGCGAGTTCGGCTGGAAGGGCGAGGAGGTCCGCCTGGTCCCCCTCGACGAGGAGCGGCACCTCGAGCGCTGCCTCGCGTGGATCAACGACCCGGAGGTGACGCGTTGGACGCTCTCCGGCGACTTCCCGGCGTCGCGGTCGATGCAGCGGGAGTGGCTCCTCGAACGGTCGTCCAGGGGCGGGGACCGGGACGTCGTCTTCGCGATCGAGACGCTCGACGGCGAGCACGTCGGCAACACCGGGATCCACGCCATCGACTGGCGGAACCGCCACGCCACGACCGGCACGATGATCGGTGTCCGCGACCGCTGGGGACAGGGGCTCGGGACGGACACGATCCGGACCCGCAGCCGCTACGCGTTCGACGTGCTCGGCCTCCGCCTCCTGATGACCGAGGTGATGGAGCCGAACGTCGGCTCGCTCAAGGCACTCACGAAGGCCGGGTTCGACGAGGCGGGGTGCATCCCCAAGAAGTGGTGGAAGCGCGGCGCCTGGCACGACTCGATCCTGATGGTCCAGACGGCCGACGACTGGCGCGCCTCCCGCGGCGGCGCATAGACGCCCCCCCTCGCCTCAGAACAGCAACTTCGCCAGACGATCGCGGTACGCGTCGGCGAGCGGGGAGCCTGCGCCTCATCGGTTTGAGGGGCCGCGACCCTCGTGGTTCCGAGAGACTTCGCTCGCCTCAGAACAGCAACTTCGCCAGTCTGTCGCGGTACGCGTCGGCGAGCGGGGAGCGGATCCCGACGATCTCGAAGATCCGGAGCATCGCCTTGCGTGGCGACTGGTCGCGCCACGACTTGTCCTCGGCGACGAGGGCGAGGAGCGTCTCGAGGGCGTCCTCGAACAGGTTCTCGCTCGCCTTGGTCAGCGCCTCGCGGTACCGGTCGACGCGGCCGTCGGGGTCGTCCTCGTCGTCCGGCACCCCCTCCTTCATCTCGGCGAGGCCGATCCGGCCCGACAGGGCGACCCGCTTGGCGTCGTGCTCCCCGCCCGACTCGAGGGCGTCGACGAGCTCCCGCGCGCGGGCGAGGTCCCCGTCCCGGAGCGCGGCCTCCGCCTCGGCCAGCTCGGACGGCGCCTCCTCGGGCGGGGAGGCCGGGGCCTCCGGGAGGTGCGGGGAGAGGAACCGCTCGATCTCGTCCTTCGGCAGCGCGCCGACGAACCGGTCGACCGGGCGCTGGCCGGCGAACAGGTAGACCGCGGGGATCGACTGGACCCCGAGCTGGCCCGCGACGACCGGGTTGGCGTCGACGTCGACCTTGGCGAGCAGGACCCGACCGTCGAGCCCGTCGACGATCTGCTCCAGCACGGGCCCGAGCTGTTTGCACGGACCGCACCACTCGGCCCAGAAGTCGACGAGGACCGGCCGGTCCTGCGAACCTTCGACGACGACCGACATGAACTCGGCGTCGGTGACGTCCACGACATGAGGAGATGCCATGGAGACCCAGCTTAGCAGTCCGTTGAAG
>JBICIB010000504.1:0-4341 GCA_043101415.1 Planctomycetota bacterium JB042
CCGAGGCGCTCCGGGCGGTGCATGGGAACCGGCTCGACCGACCGCTGCCGGACCTCGAGCGCTATCAGGCCGAGGTCCGTCGGCGCACCTCGAAGGAGCGCGCGGACGAACTGGTGCGCGAGTTCGAGCTCGGCGGGGGAGGGGAGACGACGCACTTCTCGGTCGTCGACCACGACGGCACGGTCGTCGCATGCACCCAGAGCCTGAACGCCTACTTCGGCGCCAAGGTGATGTCGCCCGAACTCGGCGTCCTCTACAACGACTACATGCGGGAGTTCGTCACCGACGACGAGGATCACCCGTTCGCGCTCCGCCCCGAGGGGCTCCCGTACTCCTCGATGAGCGCGACCGTCCTGGCGAAGGACGGGCGTCCCGTCCTCGGGCTGGGCAGCCCGGGGAGTCGGCGGATCATCTCCGCCGTCATCCAGGTGGCGCACCACTGGGCGACGCGCGGCGAGGGGGTCGACACCGCCGTCGCCGCGCCGCGTCTCCACGTCGTCCCGGAGGACGACGCGCTGATGTTCGAGCGGCGACCGACGTCGCGCGACCTGCTCCGCGAGCTGGAGCGGCGCGGATTCCACCCGTCGATCCCGCTGTCGAGCCTGTTCGAGGGAGGGCTGAACGCGTACTTCGGCGGGGTCCACGCCGTGGCGCGCGAGGACGGGGGGTGGGCCGGCGCCGCCGACCCCCGGCGGGACGGCGCCGTCGTGGTCGTGCCGGCGCCGTGAGCCGGCCTCACGCCTCGAGGTCGTGGAGCTCGGCGCGCGGCGCACCCCCGCCGAGGTGGAGCGTCGCCATCGCGATCGGCAGCCGGAACCGGCGCGGCCCCGCGCTGCCGGGGTTCAGGTAGAGGACGTCCCGGACGGTCTCGGCCCGCGGCCGGTGCGAGTGGCCCGAGACGACGACGTCGATCCCCGCCGCGCGCGGCTCGAGGTCGAGCGCGCCGAGGTCGTGCAGGAGGTAGAGCGTGTGGTCCCCCGCCTCGACGAGGTCGGTCTCGGGGAACGCCGCGGCCCAGTCGCCGCGGTCGACGTTGCCGCGGACCGCGCGGACCGGGGCGATCGTCTCGAGCGCGCCGATCACCTCCGGCGCGCCGATGTCTCCGGCGTGGACGATCAGGTCGACCCCCTCCAACCGCGCGCACGCCTCCGGACGGAGCAGACCGTGCGTGTCGGAGATCACGCCGATCCTCACGCCCCCTCCTTCCCGAACGCGAACCGCGCCTCGAGGTCGCGCTCGACGAAGAACGTGCGGTTCTCGGCGTCCCGCGGGAAGACCAGGTAGACCCACACGAAGGCGCGGTCGCCCCACCGCTCGATCATCGCGGTCGGGAACCGCCCCTCGAGCGGGCCGCTCTTCGCCTCGAGCCGCGCGACCGCGAACGAGGTCAGCGCGGCCGCGGTCGCGGGCGCGACCTCGTGCCGGAACTGGATCCGGTGCGTCCAGCCCCCCTCGCACCGGTAGACGTCAACCATCTCCCAGTACCGCGTCGGCGCCCGCTCCGCGGCCCACGTCAGCTCGAGCCGGTCTCGCCGTTCGCGCGCGCGGATCTTCACCGGCGGCGGCGCCGACGCCTTCCACGGCGCGAACGTCGGGTCGCCGAACAACGCGCGCCCGGAGCCGCCGCCGATCATCTGCTGCGCGAGGTCCCGGTACGGCCGCCCCTCCCCCTCGACGTGCCGGTAGAGCGACGGGCGCGGCAGCCGGAGCGCGAGCGCCCCGCCGTCGTACGTCGTCTTCGCCGCGTGGCCCAGCGCGCACCCGTCGACCCAGAGCCGCTCCATCTCCTGCGACGTTGTCTCCCCGCGGTCCGGGTCGAGGCCCGCGAAGAGCGCCGTCACCCCGGAGGCGATCGCCGCCAGCGCGAACGACTCCTCCGGGGGGATCACCGACCGCCGCGTGACGCCGCCCTTCCGCTCGAACCATCCGCCGGTGACGCCGCAGTAGCACGGACCCGAGAAGTAGATCGACGGCGCGAGGTCGAACTCGAGGGCGCGGAGGTCCTTCCCCTGCAGCCCGTCGACGACCCCCGGCGGCATCCCGTGGCCGCTCGCGCGGAGGATGCCGGCCCCCGCCAACCGCTCTCTCGCGCCGATCAGGTCGTCGACCGAGGCGTGGTGGGCCCACGTCCGCTTCCACCCCTTCGCGATCGCGTGCCCCGCCGGCCCGCCGAAGTCGGTGGCGCGCGACGTCGGACCGAACTCGACGACCGTCCGCGGCAGCCTCCCCCGCTTCCGGACCGTCGCCATCCGCCGCACGAACTCGAGCGCCTCCTCCGGCGTCGCCCCCGTCACGTATCCGAACGTCAGGTCGACGAACGGGTCCTCGTCGAGCGTCGACGCGGCCTCGAGGAAGTCGAAGTGGACGTTCACGTCGAGCCGGTCCGGCGCGGTCACGATCGTCACGAACTCGGGGAGCTCGCGCAGCAGGTCGTCCCGTGCCGCGGCGTACGCGGACGGCGCCGTCCGGAGCACGGCGCTCTGCTCCCACTCCTCGACGACGGCCCGGAGGACCGGCGCGAACGGGTGGTCGTCCTCGAGGTCGGTCAGGACGACGTGCTTCCCGAGGTTCTCCGCGGGCGGCGCCGGCCTCCCCTGCCCGCGCGCGACGAGATCGCCGACGAAGACCGTCGCCGTCGGGTCGGCGGCGCGCGACAGCTCCTCCTCGGACGGGGGAGCCAGCGCGATCAGCATCCCGCAAGCGGAGAGAAACGGTCCCATCAGCTCCTCCTTCGAGACACCGGACCGGTCCACCATACGACGGAGGCCTCACGGGACTTCCGCGATCTCGCCGAGGAACTCGCGCCGCGCGGGCCCGGCTCACCCGGATCGCTTGCGCTTCCCCGCGGCCGCCTTCCGCTTCGGCGCCGCCTTCTTCGTCGCCTTCCCGCGCCGCCGGCCCTTCGCCGCCGCCTTCTTCTTTGCCGCCTTCTTCTTCCGCCCCGCCTTCCTAGAGACGCTCTCCGCGGGGACGTGCCGGTGGACGCCGCTCGGGTCGACGCGCCCCTCGATCCCGGTCACCTCGACCCGGGCGATCGCCGCGTAAGGCACGAAGACGAACCGCCGCGACGAACCGGACGGGCGGATGCGGTAGGCGTCGTGGTCGAGGACCGCGATCAGCATCCACTGCTCGTCGAGCTGCTCGATGTGCTGGACGTCGAGCTGGGTCATGCCGTCCCCGAGCACGACCGTCACCACGAACGGCCGAGGGGTGGCGGACCCCTCCGCCTCCTTCGAGGCCCCGGGGAGGAGGTTCGGGAACTGGCGCTCGAAGTACGCCGCGTCGAACGGGATGTCGGACGGCGGCCTCGCCTCGCCCGGGTTCTCCGCTCCCTTCTCCGCGTCGGCGGACGGAGCGCCCTCCTTCCCGGCCGGCTTCGGAGTCTTCTTCCGGCGCGCCGGCTCGCGCGCGGGCGCCTTGCGGGGGGACTTCCGGCGGGGCGTCGGGCTCTTTTTTGGTGTCATGGCGCCCACGATAAGGGCGTACGATGCCGCGACACCCGAACCCGGGAGAGAGTCGTGAAGATCCGGAACCTCGCCCCCCTCGCGCCGCTCGCCGTCCTCGTCGCCTGCGCCTCCACGGCGGAGGTCTCGAGCTCGCCGGCGGCGGTCGTCGAACCGGTGCTCCTGAACGAGGACTGCCCGTTCATGGGAACCGAGGTCGACCCAGAGCTGACGTCCGCCTACCGCGACGGCGAGGTCGGCTTCTGCTGCCCCGGCTGCAAGAAGAAGTGGGACGCGCTGTCCGACGCGGAGAAGGCGGCCCGCCTGGCCGAGTGACCGCGCCGACCGCCCGCGAGCGGCGATGACCGAGCCCGAGACGCCGGCCGGCTCGTGCTGTCACCACGAACCGGCGACTCCGACGGCGACGCCCCGTCGCGGGGCGGGCCCGTACACGTGCCCGATGCACCCGGAGGTCGTCCAGGACGGCCCCGGGACGTGCCCGAAGTGCGGGATGGCGCTCGAGCCGACGGGCGTCCCGGACGACGACGCGGACGACCCCGAACTCGTCGACATGCGGCGCCGGCTCGTCGTCTCGCTCCCGTTCACCGCGGCCGTCTTCGCCCTCGCGATGGGAGAGATGCTCCCGGGGCGCCCGCTCGATCGGGTCGTGCCCCCCGCGGCGTCCCCGTGGGCGCAGCTCGTCCTCTCGCTGCCGGTGGTCCTGTGGGCCGGCGCGCCGTTCTTCGTCCGGGGCGCCCGCTCGATCGCGAACCGGTCGCCGAACATGTTCACCCTGATCGCGCTCGGCACCGGCGCGGCGTGGCTCACGAGCGTCGCCGCGGTGGTCGCGCCCGGGCTCTTCCCGGCGTCGTTCCTCGACGCGGAGGGGCGGGCGCCG
>JBICIB010000505.1:0-3122 GCA_043101415.1 Planctomycetota bacterium JB042
CGAGCGGCCGGAGGAGTCGCATCAGCATCGACGGCTTGTAGTATCGCTCGTGCTGGCTGAAGCGCGGGGCGAAGTCGACGACCTCGAAGACGCCGTCCTCGGCCCGGAAGACGGTCCGGAGGACGTTGGTGTTCTCGAGGTAGTCCTGGACCACCTCGTGGGGGCCGTTCGGAACGACGCGGAACTCCCCGCCCCGGTCCTCGTCGAGGAGGCTCCCGAACACGAAGCTGCTGTCCATGCGCGGCCAGCAGAGCCAGCGCACGGCGCCGTCCTCGAGGAGGGCGCTGTAGGAGCAGTTGCCGATGATCGCGAGCGCCATGGTCCTCCGGGCGTCGGCGGTCCGCGGAGCGAACCGATTGGAACGGGAAGGTCGAGGATAGATGGCCGCGGACGTCGAGGGAACCGGACGGAGCGAGCGGCCGCGGGGGCCGGAGGAGGAGGGCGTGCCGTCCGCGCCGCATCGCGCGGTGGTCGTCGTGTCGAACCGCCTGCCCGTCCGCGTGACCGACGACGGGGCGGGCGGACGACGCATCGTGAAGAGCTCCGGCGGCCTGGCGTCGGCGCTCGCCGGCGTGTCGCGGGAGGACGACTTCCTCTGGATCGGCTGGCCGGGGGCCGCGGCCGAGGACGCCGACGGGCTGGCCGCCGAGCTGGCGCGCGACCGCCTCTTCCCGGTCCCGCTCGACGACGAGGACGTGGCGCTCTTCTACCACCGGTTCAGCAACGGCGTCCTGTGGCCGCTGTTCCACTACTTCACGGCCGCGGTCGACCACACCGAGGAGGCGTGGCGGCGGTACGTCGACGTGAACCGCCGCTACGCCGAGACGGTCGCCGCCCAGGCACCGCCGAACGCGCTGGTCTGGGTCCACGACTTCCACCTCGCGCTCGTCCCGCGCTTCCTCCGCCACCGGCGCGACGACGTGGCGATCGGTTTCTTCCTCCACATCCCGTTCCCGTCGTCCGAGATCTACCGGCTGCTCCCGAGCCGGGCGGAGCTCCTGGAGGGGATCCTCGGCGCGGACTACGTCGGCTTCCACACGAGCGACTACTCGCGCCACTTCCGCTCGTCGTGCCTCCGCGTCCTCGGCCTCGAGTCGACGCCGACCGGCGTGGTCCACGAGGGGAGGACGGTCGGGCTCGGCGTCGACCCGATCGGCGTCGACGTCGGCGGTTTTCGCGAGGTGTTCGAGCGACCGGAGACCGCGCGGCGGGAGGAGGAGGATCGCGCGGACACGCGGCGCGTGATCCTCGGCGTCGAGCGGCTCGACTACACGAAGGGCGTCCCGCACAAGCTGCGCGCGTTCGAGCGCTTCCTCGCGCGGGACCCGTCGCGGGCGGAGCGCGTGGTCCTGCGGCAGCTCCTCGTGCCGTCGCGCCTCGACCACCCGGACTACCGCGAGCTGAAGCGGAAGATCGAGGAGACGGTCGGGCGGATCAACGGCACGTACGGACGGCCGGGGACGACGCCGATCGAGTACCTCTACCGCTCGGTCCCGCCGGAGGAGCTCGTCGCGCTCTACCGGACGGCCGACGTCGGCCTCGTCGCGCCGCTGCGCGACGGCATGAACCTCGTCGCCCAGGAGTACGTCCTCTGCCAGGGGCTCCGGCGCGAGGGGGGGGCGCCGGGTTCGGGCGTCCTCGTCCTCAGCGAGTTCGCGGGCGCGGCCCAGGTGCTGGCCGACGCGCTCCTCGTCAATCCCTGGGACACCGAGGGGATGGCGGACGCGCTGGAGACGGCTCTCGACATGCACCCGCGGGAGCGCCGGGAGCGGCTGCGCCGGATGGCCGTCCAGGTGGAGTCGATGGACTGCAAGGTCTGGGCCGAGAGATCGATCCGGAGGATCGTCTCGCACGCCGAGCGGTCGGCGCTCGCCGCCGCCTCGATCCCGCTCCGCCGGGAGGTGGAGGAGCGCGCGTGCTCCGCGTTCGCCGCCGCGGAGCGCAGGCTCCTCCTGCTCGACTACGACGGGACGCTGCGCGAGATCATGCGCCGTCCCGAGGAGGCGCGGCCGACCCCGGAGCTCCTGCGCCTCCTCCGGGGATTGGCGGAGGTCGAGGGCTGCGAGGTGCACGTCGTGAGCGGCCGTCCGAAGGCGGACCTCGACGAGTGGCTCGGCGACCTCCCGATCCACCTCTGCGCCGAGCACGGGTACACCTGGCGCGCGCCGGGAGGGGAGTGGGAGACGATCGAGTCGCTCGACCTCTCGTGGCTGCCGCACGTACGGCAGGTGCTGACCGACGTGACGCACGAGGTGCCGGGGACGCTGGTCGAGGAGAAGAGCTGCGGTCTGGCGTGGCACTACCGGATGGCGGAGATGGACTACGGGAGGTGGCGGGCGCACGAACTCCTGAGCCGCCTGCAGGACGACCTCGCCGACACGGCGGCGGAGGTGCTCCGCGGACATCGGGTGATCGAGGTGAGAGCCCTCGGCGTCGGCAAGGGGAGGTACGCGCGGCGCCGCCTCGACGTCGGGGATCGACCCGGTTTCCTCCTGTGCATCGGCGACGACCGCACGGACCGGGACATGTTCCGGGAGCTCCCCGAGGACGCGTGGACCGTCCACGTCGGACAGGGCGACGAGGAGGCCCGCTACCGCCTGCCATCCCCGCCGCACGTCCGCGAGTTCCTCCGCCGCCTGCTCGCGTCGAGCTGACGCGCGCGCGGGTCACCCCTCGTCGAGCGGGGCCCGGCCGGGCTCCCTGGTCGGCGCGTGGTCGACCGTGAGGCGGTTCCGGACGTGCCGCGCGCCGGCCTCTCGCGCGTTCCGTTCCGCCGCCCGGATCTCGGCCCAGGTCCGCGCGACGCCGGAGAGCGTCACCACGCCGTCGAGGACGTCGACCTCGATGCCGCTCGAGTCGACGAACGGGCTCCAGTACAGCTCGCTCTCCACGTCCTCCTCGAGCTCCGCGTCGTGCGGCACCGCCCCGTCCCGGGTCCGGAGGGCGAGCCGGTCGTCGACCAGCCGGACCCCGCCGATCCGCGCGGCGACCGCCGCGGCGCGCCGGCGGGCCGCGTCGCTGCCGACGGTCCCCTCGAGACGCACGATCCCCCGTCGGACCTCGGCCTCGAGCGGCTCGTCCCGGAGCCAGGGATCGGCGGAGAAGGCGAGGCCGATCCGGTC
>JBICIB010000506.1:0-4170 GCA_043101415.1 Planctomycetota bacterium JB042
CTGGGGGCTGGGGGCTGGGGGGCGCTGACGCGGAGCATTCGAGTCGCGATGCGTCCTCGGGTCCGTGCGTTCACAGGTCGGGGGCGACGCGGAGCCCGCCGCCCCGTCGCGCACCTCAGATCCCGCCCCCTCCAGCCCCCGCCCCCCGGCCCCCGGCCCCTTCCTCCGCCTCCTCCGCCTCCCTCAGCACCTTCCGTCGGATCTTCCCGCTCTGCGTCTTCGGGAGCTCCCGGACGAACTCGAGCGCGCGCGGGGCCTTGAACGGCGCGAGGGTCCGCTTGACGTGGGCGACGACAGCGGCGGCGAGATCGTCGCTCGGCTCGAATCCCTCGCGGAGCGTCACGAACCCCTTCACGATCCGGCCTCGCAGCGGATCCGGGGACTCGACGGCGGCCGCCTCGAGGACCGCCTCGTGGGCGCAGAGGGCCGACTCGACCTCGAACGGAGAGATCCGGTAGCCGGCGCAGTTCATCACGTCGTCGGCGCGGCCGCGGAAGGAGTAGCGCCCCTCCTCGTCCCGGACGACGACGTCGCCGGACCAGTACCACTCGCCGCGGAGGACCGCCGCGGTCGCCTCCGGGTCGTTCAGGTACTCGAGCATCAGGCCCCGGTGCGTCGAGCGACGGACGCACAGCACGCCCTCCTCGCCGTCGGAGACCGGGCGGAGGTCGTCGTCGAGCGCGGCGAGCTCGACGCCGTCGGCCGCCTTCCCGCACGAACCGGGGACCGCGTCGTCGACCCGGTTGTGGGCGTACACCATGCACTCGCTCATCCCGATGCCGTCGAGCGGCGGGACGCCGAGCTCCGCCCGCACGCGCTCGAACGTGTCCGGAGGCAGCGGCTCGCCGGCGGACGTCGCGCGGCGCAGGGAGGAGAGGTCCCGCCGGCCGAGGTCCTCGACGGTCAGGAGCATCCGATAGATCGTCGGCGTCCCGACGAACGACGTGACGCGGTGTCGTGCGATCAGGTCGCACCAGACCTCGGGACGGAACCGCGGTTCGCGCTCGCGGTAGAGCAGGGTCGTGATCCCGGCGCGCATCGCGTAGAGGAACGTGGAGGCGACGGGGAGCATCCACCCGATCTCCGGCGGACAGGCGCAGACGTCCCCCTCGACGTAGCCGTGCCAGTCGCGGATCAGGTTGTCGTACGCCCCGGCGTACCGGTGCGCGTGGACGATCCCCTTCGGGTCGCCGGTCGTGCCGCTCGAGTAGGCGATGAACGCCGGGTCGTCCGCCGCGGTGTCGACCGGGCGGACGTGGTCGCGGGCGGACGCGAGGAGCGCCGACAGCCCCTTGCGGCCGGCCGGCGCCGGAGGCTCGCCCGCGTCGTCGACGACCAGCACCTCGCGGAGGGCGGGGCAGTCGCCGGAGACCGCGTCGACCTGCGCCGCCAGCGCCGCCGTCGTGACGACGACGACCGCGCCCGAGTGGGTCAGCCGATACCGGAGCTCCTTCTCCTTGAACTGCGTGCTCGACGGGACGAACACCGCGCCCGCCTTCGCGCATCCGAGCGCGCCGTAGACGAACGCGGGGTGGTTCGGGACCCGGAACAGGATCCGGTCGCCGGGGACGACGCCGAGGCCGCGGAGGACGTGGGCGAACCGGTTCGAGAGGACGGAGAGGCCGCGGTAGGTGAACTCCTCGGAGTGCCCCGCCGAGTCCTCGAACCGGAGCGCCGTCCGGTCGCCGGCGCCCCGGACGACGTGCCGGTCGGTGAGGTCGACGCCGAGGTTCGATCGACCGGTCACGGAGCGTGCTCGACGGCGGCCTCCGGGTCGTCCGCGAAGAGCGGCCGCCGCTCGTAGAACTCCTCGGACGGCCGCCCGGGGACCAGGATGCTTCGGATGCGCTGCGTGAGGTACGCCGCGCGCTCGGGGTCCCCGCGCCCGTCGGCCCACCCCTCGTCGGACCGGTCGTCGAGGCCGAGCAGCCCGCTCCGCTCCTTCACCTGGGTCTCGACGCAGAGACGGAAGTCGATCCCCTCGTCCTGCGGATCGATCTCGGCGATCACGCGCTCGCGCTGCAGGAAGCGGGTCCCGGGGGAGACCGAGTCGTAGTCCCAGTCGGTCTCGACCCGACCGAGCGCGCGGTTGGCGCTCTTGATGGCGTACTCGCGATCGAGCTGGACGACCGTGATCGCGAAGACGTCGTCGACCGACACGTTCTCGAACGTCGCCTCCTCCCAATCGCCGCTCCCCGGGAGCAGCCCGCAGGCGCCCCCGGAGACGGTGACGAGGAGGAGCAGGAAGGAGGGGAGGGCGCGGGATGAGGTGCTCACCCCCCCACTCTACGGGCCTACTTGAAGAGCTTCCAGAAGCCCTTCTTCCCTTCGCCCTCGGCCGGCTTCTCTCCGCCCGCGGCCGGCGCGGGACGGCCGGGGTTCATCCCCTCGATCTGGACGGTGTGCGGCGGGATGCTGGAGCCGCACGCCTGGACCGACTTGAGCTTGGCGAACGCGTCCGGCGGGATCGACGGCCCGGTCCGCGAGCAGTTCGCGTCGAAGGCGGCGGAGAGCTCCCGCGCCACCATCCCCGCGTCCTTCCCCTCGATGTCGGTCCGCTGCATGACGTGGACCGGGGCGCCGTCCTTCAGGACCGCGATGAACGGGGACGACGGCGGGAACTGGCTCAGGTGCTCGCGGACGCGCCGGACCGCGGCCTTGTCCTGGCCGGCGAAGACCGTCACCAGCCGGTCCGGGATCTTCGCGTTCTGGAGGGCGAACGACACGCCCGGGCGGGCGCCGCCGGCCGCGCATCCGCAGACGGAGTTGATGACGACGACCGTCGACCCGGACTTCTCCCCGAGGGCGGCATCGACGTCCTCGGCGGTCCGGAGCTCGGTGAAACCGACGTCCGTCAGCTCGTCCCGCATCGGCTGGACGGCGTCCTCGTCGTAGTTCGGCATGTCGTCGTGGTTCATGGATCTCTCCCGCTCGGGCTTCGCGTCTCGAATCCGGTGTTATAGCCTCGTCCGGCGTGTCCGCCGCATCGAATCGACCGGAACGGAGGCCCCGATGGCCGAACCCGACTTCACCCTGACGACCGTCGAGGACCTCGAGGCCCTCCTGGCGGACCCCTCTCCCGTCCTGATCTTCAAGCACTCGACCGCGTGCCCGGTCAGCGCCCACGCCCACGGCGAGTTCCGGTCGTGGCTCCAGGGGAAGGGAGCGGCGCCCCGGACGGCGTTCGTGCGGGTGATCGAGGAGCGGCCGGTCTCGAACGAGATCGCCCGTCGCCTCGGCGTCCGTCACCAGTCGCCGCAGGCGATCCTGGTCGTGGACGGCGAGGCGCGCTGGGACGCGTCGCACGACCGCGTGACCCGCGAGGCGCTCGCGGAGCGGGCCGCGGCGGAAGCCTGAGGCCCGGCCCGGGAGCGCTCCCGGGCCGCGGGCGGGTCAGCCGCGCGCCTCGATCGGCTGGTACGAACGCTCGGTCGCGCCGGTGTACACCTGGCGCGGGCGCCCGATCCGCTTCGACGCATCCCCCTGCATCTCCTTCCACTGGGAGATCCAGCCGGGGAGCCGGCCGAGCACGAACATCACCGTGAACATGTTCACCGGGATGCCGATCGCCTGGTAGATGATGCCCGAGTAGAAGTCGACGTTCGGGTAGAGCTTCCGGCTGATGAAGTAGTCGTCCTGAAGGGCGACCTCCTCGAGCTCGACGGCGATGTCGAGCATCCGGTTCTTGGTCCCCAGCCGGTCGAGCACCTCGAAGCACGCCTTCTTGATGATCTTCGCCCGCGGGTCGAAGTTCTTGTAGACCCGGTGACCGAACCCCATCAGGCGGCGCGTGTCGTCCTTGTCCTTGCAGCTCTCCAGGAACCGCTTGCCGTCGAGCCCCTCGCTCTCGATCTGCTGGAGCATCTCGATGACGGCCTGGTTCGCGCCGCCGTGCAGCGGCCCCCAGAGCGCGGCCACGCCGGACGAGATCGCGGCGAAGAGGTTCACCTGCGACGACCCGACCAGGCGGACCGTGCTGGTCGAGCAGTTCTGCTCGTGGTCGGCGTGCAGGATGAGGAGCAGGTCGAGCGCCTTCGCGACGACCGGGTCGATCTCGTACTCCTCGCACGGGGTCGCGAACATCAGGTGGAGGAAGTTGCTCGCGTAGTCGAGGTCGTTCCGCGGGTAGAGGAACGGCTGGCCGATCGAGTGCTTGAACGCGTAGGCGGC
>JBICIB010000507.1:0-4820 GCA_043101415.1 Planctomycetota bacterium JB042
CACCTCCAGAAGGGGCACGCGGTCGTGTTCGCCGACGTCGACGGGGACGGCGACCAGGACGTCTTCGCGCAGATGGGGGGCGCGTTCGGCGGCGACGCGTTCCACGACGCGCTGTACGAGAACCCGGGGACCGGCCGCCACTGGCTCGACGTCCGGCTGATCGGCGAGACGTCGAATCGGTCGGCGATCGGCGCTCTCCTCCGCGTCACGATCACCG
Source organism: Planctomycetota bacterium JB042 (assembly GCA_043101415.1). GTDB lineage: Bacteria > Planctomycetota > B15-G4 > B15-G4 > JADJEK01 > JAUIEL01. Next base: position 218 of record JBICIB010000507.1, read on the forward strand.
TCGACGGCGCGTCCCGCACGCTGCACCGGCGGGTCGGGAGCGGCGGCTCGTTCGGCGCGAACCCGCTGCGGCAGCACTTCGGCCTCGGGTCGGCGGACCGCGTCGATCGGCTCGAGGTGACGTGGCCGGTCACCGGGGAGACCCGGACGTTCGAGGGGCTCGAGGTCGACCGGGTGGTGACGATCCGGGAGGGAGAGGGGCGGGAGTGACCGCCGGGCTCACTCCGGGGCGCGACGCCGGAGCGGCGCGAGCGCCGGCGTCTCGACCCCCTCGGTCACGACGACGAGGTGACCCGGGGGCGGGCTCGAGACCGACTGGACCGCGCCGGACGGCCATCGCACGCGGAGCGACCGGACCGTCGCCCGGGCGCCGAGGCCGAAGACGAGGTCGCGCGACGACGCCGACATGTACGACCCCCCGCCGACGACGCGGCGGACGAGCCGGCGCGCGCCGGCCGGGCCGTCGAGGTCCGCCTCGACGCGGGCGCCGATCGCGTTCGGATGGCTCGCGGTGCCGACGAGCCGGACGACGACGCAGCGGCCGCCCTCGGTCTCGTTCCGGAGCAGGGACGGCGATCCGTTCAGCGTGGTGATCACGAGGTCCTCCCGGCCGTCGCCGTCGAGGTCGCCGTGCGCCAGGCCGCGGGAGACCGCGGGCGCCCGGCTCGGGCCGAACGGCGCGTCGACCTCGCGCAGGCGGCCGTCCCCGAGGTTCTCGAGGAGCTGGTCCGGCTGCGCGTAGCGGCTGTTCGCCGGGTGAACGTCCATCGACGGGAAGACGTGGCCGTTCGCGACGGCGAGGTCGTGGTCGCCGTCGAGGTCGGCGTCGACGGCGACGACCCCGAAGCCGAGCGGGAGGTACGACAGCGTCGCCAGGCCGGCGCGGCGGGTGACGTCCTCGAACCGGAGGTCGCCGAGGTTCCGGTAGAACGTGTTCGTGTCGTGGGAGAAGTTGGTCAGGAACAGGTCGGCCCGTTCGTCGCCGTCGAGGTCCTGCGCGACGATCCCCATCCCCGCCTGGGCCTGGCCGACCGCCGAGAGCGCCGCGCCGGCGGGGAGCGCCCGCTCCTCGAACCGCATGGCGCCGTCGTTCACGAACAGCGCGTTCGGCTCGGAGTCGTTCGCCACGTAGAGGTCGACGTCGCCGTCGTCGTCGAGGTCGCACACCACCGCGCCGAGCGCGAACGACCGCGATCCGGAGAGCCCCGCCGCCTCGGTGACGTCGTCGAAGCGGAGGTCCCCCGAATCGGCGGAGCGATTCGCGTACAGGACGTCGGGGGCGCCGACGAAACCGCGCGGTCCGGCCATCACCGGGTGCCCGCGGAACGAGCCGCCCTCCTCCGAGAGGCGGACGGCCGCCTCGTCCCAGACGAAGTAGTTCCCGACGTACAGGTCGAGGTCGCCGTCGCCGTCGAAGTCCCCGAACGCCGCCGCCGCCGCGTACCGGTCGTCGTCGACGCCGGCGTCGCGCGACCGGTCCTCGAAGGCGCCGTCGCCGCGGTTCCGGAGCAGGACGTTCGGGCCGTGCGCCGCCACGAACAGGTCGTCGAAGCCGTCGGCGTCGACGTCCCCGACCGCGACCGCGGTCGCGTCGCGTCGCACCGACGCGCCGGTCTCGTCGGAGACGTCCCGGTACCGGAAGGCGCCGTCGTTCCGGTAGAGCCGGCTCGATTGGGCGTCGCCGCGCTCGCCGTCCGTCCAGCGGTCGCCGCCGGCGAGGAACAGGTCGAGGTCGCCGTCGGCGTCGTGGTCGATCAGCCCGACGCCGCCGCCCATCGACTCGGGGAGGTGGCGCTTCGCCCGTCCCTCGCGTCCGTGCGCGTCGACGAACCCCACGCCGGACCCTTCCCGGCGCTCCGCGAACCGCATCGTCACCGGTGCGGCGGGCGCGGCCGCTTCGCCCTCGCCGCCGTCCGGAGCGCGCTCCGAGCCGCACGACGCCGCGGTGACGGCCACGACGACGGCGGCCGAGGCTCTCGCCCGGAGGGACGTCACCGATCGTCGCCCGCTTCGAGCGCGTCCGCCTCCGCCTCGCGGCCGGTCCGGCGGAGGAGGAGGGAGAGCCGGTACCGGGCCGTCTCGTACTCCGGCGCGCGCCGCAGCGCCTCGCGGTAGCGCGCCTCGGCGTCGTCGTCCCGTCCCGCGTCCTCCGCGACCTGGCCGAGCAGCGTCGACGGGCGCGGGTCCTCCGGCCGGAGTTCGCGCGCCCGTTCGAGGTGCGGCGTCGCCTCCTCGCCGCGCGCGAGCTCCGCGAGGAGCGACCCGGCGTTCAGCTGCGGGGCGGGCCGGTCAGGGGCCGCGTCGACCGCGGCGAGGAACGCCTCGAGCGCGCCGTCCCGATCGCCGCGCCCGAGCCGCGCCACGCCGAGGTCGTTCGCGGCGCGCGAGGCGAACTCGCCGGACCCGGCGGCGAGCGACGTCCAGACCTCGAGCGCCTCGTCGGTGCGGCCGAGCTCGGACAGGACGCGGCCGCGGTAGTACCGGAGCTTCGCCGCGTCGTCCGCGTCGGCCGGAGCGCGGGCGATCGCGAGGTCGAACCGCTCGAGCGCGCCTTCCCGATCCCCGGCGGCGGCCCGGAGCACGCCGAGCTCGAACGGCGGTTCGTGCCGCTCCGGCGCCGCCTCGCCGGCGCGTTCGAACCAGCGGCGGCTCGGCTCCTCGAAGCCGGCGGCCCGGGCGAGGGCGCCGAGCGCGAACAGCGCGGCGAACGAATCGGGGCGCTCCTCGACGCGGGCGGCGAGGGGAGCGCGCGCGGCCGCCATCCCCTCGAGCGCGGCGAGGGCGAGCGTCGTGTTGACGATGAGCCGCGGCGGGGCCTCGTCCGGAGGGAGCGGGAGGAGCCGCTCGAGCAGTCCGCGGAGGGCGACGGCGTCGGCGGGCTGGACGCCCGACGCGGCGACGGCGTCGAACGCCGCGGCCGCGCGCTCGAGTCCGCCGGCGCGGTCTCCTCGTCCGAACCGATCGAGCGCCTCGCGGAGGATCTCGTCCGGCGACGGCGCGGCGGCGACGGGCGGCGTCGCGTTCCCGGGGGGCGACTCGGGACAGCCGAGGAGCGGGAGGAGGGCGAGGGCGGCGGCGGGCGCGATGCGGCGGAGACCGGGCATGCGGAGAAGGTACTCGATCCGGCGGCGGGCGCGATTCACCGTCGGGGGACGTTCGGGAGCGGTCCTCGCCCGGGCACCGGGTATCGTGAGCCGGTCTCGCTCGAACGAGCGTCGCGGAGGAGCCGAATGGCCGATGTCACAGAGGATGCGATCTCCCATCGCATCATGCAGCTCTCCCTCTTCCTGCCGAACCGCCTCGGCGCGATGCTGCGGGTGCACCGGACGCTCGACGCGTCCCGCATCAAGGTCCGGGGGATCACGATCCTCGACGCGGCCGACCACGCCGTCGTGCGCCTCGTGTGCGACCAGCCGACGCTCGCGGCCGAGATCCTCCGGCAGGAGGGGACGCCGCCGGTCGAGTCCGAGCTGCTCGGCGTCGCGCTGCCGTCCGGCGGAGAGCTGAAGTCGATCCTGACCGCCGTGATCGCGGCCGAGCTGAACGTTCATTACATGTACGCGCTCCTCGCTCCCGTCGACGGCCGGACGGTGCTCACGCTGCATGTCGAGTCGCCGGACGCCGCGGCCCGCGCGCTGCTCGGCCGAGGGTTCCGGCTGGTGAACCAGGACGCGCTCGGGCCGGAGTGACGCGATGCTGCCGCTCCTGCCGTTCTCGCTCGCGATCGCCGCGGTGATCGCCCCGCCCGACCCCGCGCCGGCGGGCTGGACCGACGCGGACACCCGGGCCGTCCTCGACAAGACGCTCGAGCTCCGCTTCGCCCCGGACCTCTCCGGTCTCGAACCCGGCGAACGGCGGGCGGTGGAGCACCTCCTCGCCGCCGGGGCGGTCGTGCAGGAGCTGTACGAGGAGCAGCTCCACCACCGGGCCGCGGAGGCGCGGGCGTGGGTCGCGGCGCACGGCACGGACGACCAGCGGACGCTCTTCCGGTTGTTCGAGGGGCCGATCGGGACGACGCTCGACAACCGGCGGGCCCCGTTCCTCGACGTCGACGCGAGCGTCCCGGGGCGGAACGTCTACCCGTGGGGCGTCGCCCGCGACGAGCTCGAGGCCGCGTTCGCCGACCGGCCCGAGCGCCGGGAGGCGCTGCTCCACCTCCGGTCGGTGGTCCGGCGGCGCACCCCCGACAACGTCCTCGCCGACCGCGAGGCGCTCCGCCGGCGTCCCGCGCTCGCGGCGCTGCACCCGGAGTTCGAACGGTCGCTGGTCGGACTGGCGCGGGAGGGGGCGGGGCCGTCGTTCTACGCCGTGCCGTACGCGGTCCGGTTCGCGCCGGCGCTGGACGAGGTGCGCCGCCGCCTGCGGGCGGCCGCCGCGGCGCTCGAGGGCGTCGACGACGACTTCGCTCAGGTGCTCCGGCTCCGCGCGACCGACCTGCTGACCGACGACTACGAGGCGGGAGACGCGGCCTGGATCACCGGCTCGTTCGGGAACCTGAACGCCCAGATCGGCGCGTACGAGACGTACGACGACGCCCTGTTCGGCGTGAAGGCGTTCTTCGGGCTGTCGATCCTCGTGAAGGACGCCGCGCGGAGCAGATCGGA
>JBICIB010000508.1:0-9536 GCA_043101415.1 Planctomycetota bacterium JB042
AGCTGATCGAGCTCGCGGACGCCGCGCTCGCGATGCCGAACCTCGAGACCTGCGTCCGGCTCGTCCAGCGAGCGAACGCCCGGAACGCGCTGATCGACGCCGGGAAGGTCCTCCAGGTCCGCGCCGCGACCTCGGACGCGACGATCGAGGAGATGATCGGGGACGCGAAGACAGCCCTCGACGACGCGACGAACGCGCTGCCGGACGCTCCGCCGTTCGCAGAACAGGTCGCGGAGTTCGCCGAGGACCTCGAGCGGCAGCGGCGGGGCGAGGAGGGTGCGACGCTCGCGGCGAAGACGGGATTCATCGACCTCGACGAGATGCTGAACGTCGGCGGTCTCCCGCGACGCTCGCTCGTCGTCTGCGCCGGGCGGCCGTCGATGGGCAAGAGCACGGTCGCCATGAACGCCGTCCTCCACGCGGCCCGGAACGGCGCGCGATGCCTCGTCTGGCCGATGGAGGAGGGACTTCGCGGCTGGCTCGACCGCGCGTGTCGGCACCTGACGGGCGTGAAGACGAAGTCGCCGCGCGACATGAGCGACGCCGACTTCGAGACGCTTCAGCGGACCCTCGTCGTCGACGTGCCTGCGCTCAAGCTCGAGGTCCTCGACAACGACCGGCCGGCGTCGCTCGCGGAGATCCGACGACAGGCGCGACGGTTCGCCTCGCGGCACGACGGGATCGACGTCCTCGTCGTCGACCACCTGACGCTCTTGAAGCTCCCGAAGGCCGAGCGCCGGGACCTCGCGGTCGCGGAGATGACGCGCGGGTTGAAGCTCCTCGCGGCCGAACTCGACTGCTGCGTCCTCCTCGTCTGCCAGCTCAACCGGCAGGTCGAGGCGCGCGAGGGACACGAGCCGCGCCTCTCCGACCTGCGGGACTCCGGTGCGATCGAACAGGACGCGGACGTCGCCCTCTTCGTCCACCGGCCGAGCTACTACATCGCCGACAAGCGCGCCCTCTCGGAGGAACAGCTCCGGCTCGCGAAGCTGATCGTGGCGAAGCAGCGGAACGGGGAGACGGGCGTGGTCCCGCTGCTGTTCTTCGGCGAGACGTTCACGTTCAAGACCGCCGTCTTCGGGATGGGGAAGTGAGTTGACATGCTCCCCCGCCCCTCGTATCTTACCGCGCACGTCATCGCTTTGGAGGAACCGACCGTGACGAACTCGAAGAAGGCCGATCGCCTGTTCGCGGAGGCTCGCCTCCAGCTCCTGATCGACGACGCGCGCGAGATCAAGCGGCGCGTCCGGTCGAAGGGGATCTCGCGTCACGACGTGGTGGCGCTCACGCATCACACCGAGGCGCTGTCCTGCTACTGCGAGGACGGCGACCGCCTGTTCGTCGAACTCCGCGAGTACGACGAGACCGGGGAGCACACCAAGCCGGTCGGCGCCACCGAGGCCGGGTCGTGAGCCTGCGCGGATGGGCCGCTTACCGCGCTCGTCTTCGCAACCGTTCGCGCGGGCCGCTCGCGCCGCCGCTGTCGATGCTGCGTGACTCGCTCCGGCCGAAGCCGGACGGCTCGCGGCCGAGGAACGAGCCGGTCTGGTGTACCGGCGTCCCCGGCGACCCCCACTCCACCACGCGGATGCACCGCACGACGCGACACGACGGGCGAATCGTCCTGACGTGCCGTCGGTGCCCGCGCCTTCTCGAGGTGTCCCGATGACCCACTGGCTTCTGATCCTCCTCGCGCTCCTCGGCTTCGGCGACGCGCCGACGCCGGTGCAGGGAAGCGGACACTAGGCGATGAGCCGTCGCCGACTTCCGCGCCGCCCGCCCCGCGAGAACGGCCGCCTCGCGGACGACATCCGGGCCGCCGTCGATGCCATCGAGGCCGCGATCGAGGCGTGCCACGGCATCGACTGGGGGGATTCGTTCTTCTCGCCGTCGATGCGACTCGTCGACGCGCGGGCCGACGCGATTCGTCGCCTCAAGTCCGTCGAGGACGCAATCGCGAAGCGAGCCTCGAAGGAGGCCGCGACCCGATGAGCCGCGCCCCCGCCGCACCCCCGGACGGCATCCCGAACGCGCTCGCGCTCCTGCGCGCCGCGCGCTCGAAGCTGTCTGCCGAGACGTGGATTCGCTACGTCGCCGCCGCCGACCACAACGGCGACGGCGTGCTGGCGACGAGCCCCGAGGCGGTGCGGTGGGACGCATTCGGCGCCGTCGTGGCCGCGGCCGGCCGGACGACCGACGAGGGCGTGAAGCGGCGCGCGCTCGACTACCTGAACCGCGGCGTGAAGGCGCTCGATCCGAGCTGCTCCTGCCTCCAGGAGTGGAACGACGAAGCGGCCCGCGACGTCGGCGACGTTCTGCGCGCGTACGACGAGGCGATCGCGATTGCGAGGCGGAACGGATGACGGAGATCATCGCGGACGTCGGGGTCGTCGGGTTCGTCGTAGTCGTCCTCGGGACGCTCTCGGCCCTCGTGGCGTTCTTCTGGTGGGTGTTCCGAGCCCGCCCCATCACGATCGACTGGTCCGAGGTTCTGCGCGTCTTCCGCGACGGCGTCCGAGAGCACGCGACGGCCGACGCGCCCGAGCGCGCCTCCAGCGGGAAGGTCGACGACCTCCTTGGCAGCTTCGCCCCGTTCACATCGTTCACGACGCCAACTCGGTCCCCGGTCCGCCCGACGTTCGACGCCCTCCAGTGGGTGTTCGCGCGGGCGTTCACGCAAGCGAACTCCGGCAAGGGGCGCGAGCGCCACGGCGGCGACTCCGAACTCCACGAACAGCCCTGGTTCGCCATCGCGCGCGCCGAGGGGCGCGGGTTCCTGACCGGACAGGCGATGAAGAAGATCGTCGAGTCGAAGCGGCTCGAAGGCGACGCGCGCTCGCGGGAGATGCTCGGGGCGATCGTCTACCTCGCGCTCTGCGTCCTGCTCGACGAGGGGGAGGGCGAGTCGTGAGGGAGAACAACGTTCTCGAGGAGTTGGACAACGTCATTCGCGGATACCCGCTGTGGCCTGGCGACACCATCTCTCACGAGACCGCCCGCATCTGCGAGGTGCGGAGGTGGATACGCCGCCGCAGCTCCGATGGGAAGTGGGTTCCAACGCAGCTCGGGATCGCTGTCCACCAAGGGCGTGGCCGATGAACCCCTACCACGATCAGGACGGCGCGACGATCTACCACGGCGAGGCGCTCGCGGCCCTCGCGTCGCTCGCGAACGACTCCGTCGACGCGCTCGTCACCGATCCCCCGTACTCGAGCGGTGGCCAGTTCCGCGGCGACCGGACGGCCTCGACCCGCGAGAAGTACGTCGACACGCGCGACACGCTCGGACGACTCGACTTCGCGGGCGACAACCGCGACCAGCGGTCGTTCGGCTATTGGTGTGCGCTCTGGCTCGCCGAGTGCCTTCGGATCGTGAAGCCTTCCGGAACCGCGGCCCTTTTCGCCGACTGGCGCCAACTCCCGACGACGACGGACGCGCTCCAGGCCGGCGGGTGGGTTTGGCGAGGAGTAGCGGCGTGGGACAAGACCGAGGCCGCCCGCCCACGGAAGGGCGCGTTCCGCAACCAGTGCGAGTTCCTTGCGTGGGGAACGAATGGCGCGGCGCGCGCCGACGGCCCGTGCTTGCCGGGAGTGTGGCGCGCGTCGGCCCGCAGCGAGGAGCGCCACCACATCGCGGCGAAGCCCGAGAGTGTGATGAAGGGCGTTCTCGCGATCGTCCCGGCCGGAGGCGTCGTGCTCGACCCATTCATGGGGAGCGGAACGACGCTCGTCGCCGCGCGCGACCTTGGCCTGCGCGCCATCGGCATCGAGACCATCGAGGCGAACTGCGAGATCGCCGCGAAGCGGCTCGCACAGGGGGTCCTCTTCGCATGAATCGAGCGACGAACGAACGAGAATCGAGCCGGGGCGTTCCCGGCGCCGGCCGGCGAGGGGAGCGGAGCGTTCAACGCCCCGGAATCGAACTCCCCTCGCCGTCCGATCTCGGCGCGGCCGCGCTGATGCTCCTCATCCTCGCCGTGGTGATCTGCGCGTGACGTCGACCGTCGACGAGATCCTCCGCGCCGCGCGCGAGAACGTCCGGAAGCGGTTCCGCCGCGGCCCGCCGCGCGCCGTCCGGCCGCCCGTGTCGGAGGCGATCCGGAGCGAGAAGACGCTCCGGGAGTGGTCCTACTGCGCGTACTGCCGCGCGCCCCGTCCGGGACGGTGGATGTACCGCCTCGAGTTCCGCAACGCGCCGGACGCGTACGCGTGCGAGTCCTGCGCCAACCCCGAGGGAGGGGAACCATGTCCGAGACCGTGACCGTCGTCCGCCGGCCGATCGAGGCCTCGATGAGCGAGGCCCGCCGCATCCTGTCCGCCCGCTTCCCGAACCTCGTCTTCATGGGCGTGGAGCTGCGCGCCGTCGTCGACACCGACGAGGACGGCGACGGGAAGCTCGACCCGAACCCCGACACCGGTCCGGGCGAGCGGCCCGGCTACTACTCGCTCCAGACGATCGCGCGCTCGCCCTCGACCGGCGGGCTCGTCGTCCTCGAGCTCCTGAACGAGGTCCACGTCGACCCGGCGGACGTGAGCGGCGAGGCGATCGCCGACCTCGTCGAGACGCGCGCGCTCCCGGCCTTCGGGCTGCTGGAGGAGGCGCGGCCGGTGCCGATCTCGCCGGCCGACCTCCTCGCCGCGAGCGCGTCGCGGTCGGCCGCGTCGGACTGACCGAACCGAACAACGCGCCACGTCGGCGCACCCCCTCCCCCCGCTTCCGGGTGTCGGTGGACCCTGGGGGGGAGGGGCTTCTTTCTACTCGTCGTCGAGGTCGGGCTCGGAGGGGATCGGGAGATCCTCGAGAGCGGCCCGCAGAGCCGCCAGGACGCGCGCGTCGACCCCTCCGTTGTAGAGGCCCGCCCACGCCCGAGAGAGCGTGCGCGAAAGCCGCATGAGCGCGTACGCGGACCGTGTCTCGCCCTCAGCGGCGAAGATCGTGTCCGCGATCTCGTCCGCGACCTTCTCGAAGTCGCGCCGGACGTCCCGCCGGGGACGGCGCCGCGCCTCCCCGCTCACGAGAGCCACGCCTCCGCGGTCCGCTTCGCGGGCGTGCGGTCGATGAGGTAGATCGGGTGGTCGGCGACCCGCCCCTTCGATCGAGAGAAGAACGCGAACCGCTGGACGGGATCGCCACCGGCGGCGAGCTGCTCCTGCGCGTACTCGTTGTCGCTCTCGGTCGTGCCGTTCGCGAGGCAGACGCGGCGGTTCAGGACCGTTTCGGCGTAGGTGTGGAAGTGCCCGATCCAGAGGTAATCCCACGGCTCCGGGATCGTGTCGATCCACCCCCACGCCTTCTTCGCCGTGTTCCCGGTCGGCATCGTCATGCCGCCTCGTCCCCGCACCCACCACGTCCCCGAAGGCGTCGTCGGACACCAGACACGACCCTTGAACCGAACCGTCTCGAGCCCACCGCCCCACGACGGGCGAACTCCGGCGCCGATCCTCGGGACGGCCCGGACCATGCCTTCGGAATCGACCGTCGGCCAAGCCGTGCGCCCCACCAAGACCGAGAGCATGTGGAACGCCTCAGCGACCGGCCCCGGCTTCTGCGCGAAGCTGACCGACCGCCCGCAGGTAGACGCCTCCGCGGCGAGCATGGCGTCGAACATGGCCTCCGCCGCCTCCCGCGAGAGACGACCCACGACGCGCGGCAAGTCGCCCTTCGTTCGATAGGCTCGCGTGATCTCCTGCGCGTCCTCGATCGACACCGGGACGGCATGGACGTCCTCTGCCGTCGCGACCTGGCTCGGGGCGAGCGGGCGCCTCTCGTTCCCGAGAAGCTCCTCGACCGCCTCGAGGTGCTTTCGGGCCGACTGGTAGACGACTGCCTCCCAGTGGTTGCCGGTCCATCGCCCGTGACCATCCGTCACGACCCACCCGAGGATCGCCGCATGCCGCGGAGAGAGGGTGCTTTCCTGGCCGCGGAAGTCTCCGTGAAGCGGGAGCCACTGGTTCGAGTTCAGCTCGAACGCCTTCACGAGCCCCCGCCGATCCGGGGAGCTACCGCGGTACGTCGGCCAGGAGTGGTCGCGAGTGCAGAGGATCTCGTGGCCTCCCGGCCGGGAGAGCCGGAACACGTCGTCGTCGATCTCGTACGTCGTGACGTCCTGAACAGGCTCCCACCGGCTTTCGTGCGTCTCCGGATCGAGCGTCAGCACGTCCTCGCCGATGATGAGGTCGTCGACCCCTCGCCAGCCGGACCGGGTGAGGATTTCGTGGTCGTCGGGGACGCACCCGTACCACGGAAACCCCGCGAAGCCGCCGCGGATCTGGTCGCCGTGGACGATGAGATTCCCCCACTCGTGGACGCGGTCGACGGCGTAGAACGTGTCGGGGATCTCGAACTCGATGCGGTCGCGCTCGGTCCGGAGCGCCGCCTCGACGACGAGCCGCGTGACCTGCGACGTGACCCGGTCCCAGTTCGTGCGAGGGTGCCCCTCGCCCTTCCTACCGGGCCGCCCGTGGTTCCCGACGACCGACACGACCCGGACGGCCGGGAACGCCTCGGCGAGCCGGAGGAGCATCCGAGCGAGCGCCTGCGGGAGCCCCATCACCGCCTGGTCGTAGACGCCCTGGTCGATCGAGTGCGCCTGGCCGGGGAAGATCATCTCCCCCTCGACGAGGTCGCCGCCGAGGTAGACCCGGAGCTCGTCGACCGCGACCGACGTCCGGCGCATCTCCGTGAGCTGGATGACGCGCTCGGCCAGCATCGCGAGCCGAGCGTCCGCGATTGCGGAGGAGTAGCTCGAGGTCGTCTTCCCGTACTGGACGTCGGAGACGTGGAGGACCGCGATCTCCTTCGACTTCGCGCGCGATCGCCGCGGGCGCTTCGCGAGCTCGAGGTCGACCGGGACGTTCTCGATCGCCTGCCGGACGGCGTCGACGATGATGTCCGTGCCGCCGCGGGAGTCGGAGAGCTTCCGCTGGAGCCGCGAGACCTCCTGCCGGAGCCGGCGGACGTCGGGCGCCTCCTCCTCGGTCGTCGCCTTCGCCTCTGCGGCGCGCGCCTCTTCGGCCGCCTGGAACTCCTCGAACGTCGTCATGCCCGCTTCCTCCACGATGCCGCGCGGACGCGATCCCACACGCCGAGGCAGTCCTTGAAATGGCGCCGGAGGGTGTCGGCCGAGAACGCCGCCCCGTTCGGCTCGAGGTGCTCGCGGTGGAATCGCGTCGGGTCGGTGGCGGCGAGCTTCCCGGCGGTCCGGAGTTCGGCGTACCGGCGGACGTCGTCCGCGAGCGTCGACGAACAGACCGAGCACCCCCGGCGCTGACGGGTCGTCGCGTGCTCCTCCTCGGCCGCGACGAACTCGTCGAACCCCGTCACGGCATGACCTCGGCCGGGAACCCGAGCGCCGGGGCGGCGTAGCTGATCGCCTTCGGGTGGTGGTCGCTCTCGGGCATCTGCCAGCCGGTCGCGAGGAGGTCCTCGAGGAGGACGGACGCGAACTCGACGAGGTCGTCCGATGGACCGGACCGGAGGAGCGGCGGGAGGAGCCAGTAGCCGACGCCCGTCGGGTCGTGCCACGCGACGAGGTCGGCGTGCTGCTCGTATCCCGGCGCGGGGCGGCAGTAGACGACGCGCCCGGAGCTCGCGTCGAAGTCCTCGGTCGCCTGCCGGTACAGGATGTCGGCCGCGCCCTCGGAGCACTCGTCGGCGAGCTGCGGATCGGCCACCCTCACGGCGAGCGCCGCCTCCTGGAGGCCCCACGCCGCGACGGCAGACTGCCAGGGGAACTCGTAGTCGACGCGGCGCACCTTGTAGGCCGGCGGGGGCGTGCCGTAGAACCACGGCGAGCCGATCGGGTCCTTCTCGATCGCGTTCCGGGCGTGCCACGCGATGGAGCGGAGCACGATCCCATCGGCGAGCGGGAAGAGGTCGGGCGACATCGAGAGCGCGCGGAACGTGTGCGCCGCGACGACGAGATACCAGCCGACCGTCCGCGGCGAGCCGCCGTACGACTGGTCCGGGCGCTCCTCGAGATACCACGACTGCCGCCACGCGGTCGACCACAGGAGGACGAGGTGCCAGAGGAAGAACGGGTCGCGGGTGAGTCGGTAGCCCTGCCAGAGCTCCATCCCGTCGAGGTGTTGGAGGTCCCAAGCGTTCAGTCCGACCGCGTTCAATCCCCACTCGTCGAATGGCTTCGCGCTCGGGACCGTGTCGTAGAGGCAGGAGGGGACGCCCTCCTGCGTGATGAGGTTCCGCGGGCGCCGGCCCGCCTTGTGCGCGTACGCGACGAGGTACGCCAGGAGAGCGGGCGACGTGCCGTAGTGGTCCGCCATCGAGCCGGCGAACGACCACCACTCCATGTTCCCGGAGCCGGTCTCCTTCGTGACGTTCGGGTCGGTCGCGTCGGCGGCGATTCGCTGCTCGAACCACGCGTCGAACGGGTTGCTCTCGTCGGTCGCCTTCGACTTGATCCACTCCTCCGACGACCACGAATAGCCCGACTGCCCCGAGAGCGGGTAGACCTCGCCGTCGCCGAACTCGACGAACGAGACCTGCCCGCGGTCGAGGTTCCGGTTCACGAGGTGCGCGTGCGCGAGCGCGCCGTTCTCCCGCCAGAGCATGAGCGTGAACGGCCCGTGCCGGAACGACTCGAGCGTCCAGCCGTCATGTCCACGGACAGGGATCGGCGGCCCGAGCTTCTCGAACTTCGGCGCCTGCCCGTCGATCTTCCGGATGGCCGCGGAGCTGATCTGTTCGCGGATCGGCAGCACGTCAGAGCCCCGTCGATCGCGTGTAGCGGATCGTCGCGCGGGCCGTGAAGCCCGTGAAGTTACCTGTGACGGTGAAGACGACGTTCGTCGCGTCGACGTGCGGGGCGACGGCCGTCACGGACGCCAGCGACCCGACGACCGGCCCGAAGGCGGCCGTGGTGCCGTTCGTGACGACGAAGTCCTTGATGCCGAGGAGCGCCGAGGCCGCGAGGTTGATGCTCGTCGCTCCGTGCGCCTGCGAGTACGTCCCGGCCGTCCCGAGCGCCCGAACGACCGTCACCTCGCGGACGATGTTCCCGCTCTGATCGAGACCGACCGGGACCGGCCCGTTGCCGCCGTTCGAGACCGCGATCGAGTTCGACGCGTTCGGCCGCATCCAGTAGTGGTTCGAGCTCTTGGTGTAATACCAGACCTGCTCGCGGTAGTCGTTCGCGGTGTCGAGGAGCCAGAAGCGGTCGCCGTTCCGCGGGACGTAGAACTTCCACCCCCCGACGTAGTAGGCGATCTCGTTGTCGTGGTTCTCCCAGTCGTCGCCCGGCGAGGGGGTGCCGTTGACGAAGTAGGCGTCGCCGTCGGCCGGCGATCCCGGCGCCGCGCTGAGGTCGACCGAGAGGAGCGTCCCGCGGATGAAGAGGTCCTGGTCGATGTCGATCTGGTTCAGCGTCACGGCGGCTGGGACGTCGCCGTCGACGTACGTCGGCCAGCCGATCAGAGGTGAAGTCGCGCCGATGACGTGAGCCAACCGAGTTCCCTTCCGTTACCGCGCGTGTTACAGCTCCAAACGCCCGCTGTCAAGTCTGCGCCCCCCAGTCGTCG
>JBICIB010000509.1:0-4777 GCA_043101415.1 Planctomycetota bacterium JB042
CCGCGCTGAGTCGCGGCGACGGCCGTCGGTCGGTTCCCGACGACGAGCGGGATGCAATCCGGGGATCGAAACCTACGATGAACGGCCTTCCCGGCGGGTGCCTTCACCGCGAGCGAACGGACCGATGGACTCGAGCGACTCCTCCGAAGCCGATGTGGCGGCCGAGATCCTCGCCCGGATGAGCGAGATCGGCCTCGACGAGGACGCGGAGACCGTTCGCGACGTCGTCGACCAGTTCGTCGAGACCGTCCGGTCGTACCTCGAGACCGCCGTCGCGGCGCACGGGCGGGGCGACGATTCCGCCCTCGCCCAGGCCGCCCACAAGCTGGCCGGGACCGCCCTCACCCTCGGCGCCGCCGACCTCGGGCAGCGGGCCGCGAAGCTGGAGAGCGACGTCCAGGGCGGTCACCGCTCGACCGTCGACGTCCAGATCGAGGCGCTGATCGCCTCGGTCGCCCGGGTCGAGGCGGCGACGCGCTCCATCGTGGCGGGGCTCTCCTGATCCGCTGCGACAACTCACCGCACGGCGCGTGGAACCGCTCGCGTTGACCGGTTCGGGGCGTTCCTGCTAGCCTCGACCTTTTCTCGGGCGGCCGCCGTTTCGCCGACCCGACGCACAGCGGAGCCCCGCGTGATCGCCGAACGGACCGACGCCCGGATCGAGAGCCCTCTCCCCGCGGACCCGGGGGAGCGGAGGCTGTCGCGCCCGGCCGCGTTCGCCGCGTTGGCGAAGCTCCGGATCAGCGCCCTGGTGCTGATCTCGACCGCGGTCGGCTACCTCGTCTCCGCGCCGGGGCCGGTCGAGCCGCTCGTGCTCGGCGCCGCGCTGCTCGGCACCGCCCTCACCGCCGCCGGCGCGAACGCGCTGAACCAGGTCCTCGAGCGGGAGCTCGACGCGAGGATGGCGCGGACGCGCGGCCGTCCCCTGCCGACCGGCCAGCTCGGGACGCTCGAGGCGAGCCTGTTCGGCGCCGCGGTGACCGTGCTCGGCACCGCCCTCCTCTGGGTCGAGGTGAACCCGCTCACCGCGGCGCTCGCGTTCCTGACCGTGGTCGTCTACGCGTTCGTCTACACCCCGCTGAAGCGCCGCACGCCGCTCTGCACGCTGGTCGGCGCGATCCCCGGCGCGACCCCGCCGGTCATGGGGATCACGGCGGCGACCGGGGCGCTCGGCGAACCGGCGCTCTGGCTCTTCCTGATCGTCTTCGCGTGGCAGATGCCGCACTTCTACGCCATCGCGTGGATCTACCGCGACGACTACCGCCGCGGCGGCTTCCCCATGCTGCCGGTCGTCGACCGTCGCGGCGTCCGGACGGCGGTCGAGAGCATCGGGTTCGTGCTCCTCATGCTGGCGGCGAGCGTCGCTCCCGCGTGGCGGGGCGACGCGGGGACCGCGTACCTGGTCGCGGCGCTCGCGCTCGGCGGCGTCTTCACGGCGACCGTCGTCCGGTTCAGCCTCCGGCCGTCGCGCGTCGCCGCCCGGCAGGTCTTCGTCACCTCGATCGTCCACCTCCCCCTCCTGCTGGGGATGATCGTCCTCGACTGGGCGTAGCTTGTCCGTCCGGGACCTCCCGACCCTCAACGCCTGCCTGAACGGCGCCGCGGCGCTCTGCCTGCTGTTCGGCTACTGGTCGATCAAGGTCCGGAAGGACGAGCGGGCGCACAAGCGGGCCATGCTCGCGGCGACGGCGTGCTCGGCGCTCTTCCTCGTGTCGTACCTCACCTACCACGCCCAGGTCGGATCCCGCCCGTACCAGGGGACCGGGACGATCCGGATCGTCTACTTCGCGATCCTGATCAGCCACACGATCCTCGCGGCCGTGAACGTCCCGATGATCGTGACGACGCTCGTGCTCGCGTTCCGCGACCGGCGCGAGCGGCACCGCAAGTGGGCGCGCCGGACGTTCCCGATCTGGCTCTACGTCTCGCTGACCGGGATCGTGGTCTACCTGATGCTCTACGTCTTCGAGCCCTGAGCGTCGCCGGCGGCGTCCGCGCCGCCGCTCCCGACCCCCTTCGTCCCCGGGATCCTCGCCCGCAACGCCCGCGCCGCGTCGAGCACGCTCCGGCGCGTCTCCTCGAGGACCTCGAGCGGCGGGGCGTCCTTCGCCTCGGCGATCGTGCGCAGGAACCGCCGGACGTGCCGGTCGAGCGTCCGGCGGCGACGCCTCGACTTCGCCGGCTTCCCGAGCTCGAGGAAGCGACGCAGTTCCTTCGCCGCGCGGTACGCCTGCGTGAGGTGGAACGAGGCGCGGTGGTACGGACGGACCTCCTCCCACGCGGCGCGCATCCCCTTCGGCAGGGCGTCGAAGTACGCCTCGAGGAACACCTCGCGGCGCTCCGCCTTCCGGCCGCACCATCGTTGGAGCGCCCGCTCGAGGTCGACGGCGTGGTGCGCGTACCGGGCGGTGACGACGTCGATCAGCCGGGCCTCGTCGTCCGCCGTGAAGAGGATGTTCGTCTGGGTGACGCGGAGGTGCGAGAGGCTGTAGCCGCCGCGCTGGAGCCCGCTCTTCCGTTGCGCGGCGAGCCAATCGCGGATCTCGGGCCGCCCGAGCGCCTCGAACCCGTCCATCTCCGTGACGAGATCGTCGAGCCGGCGGGTGAGACGCGCGTGGATCTCGTCGAAGTATCCCGCCCGGCGCCCCATGCCGGGGAGGAGCGGCCCCCACCGCCGGCGGGTGATCGCGTGGAGCCGCGCGAGGACCCGACCCGCGCTCGCCAGCCGCTCCGGGCTCCGCCCGACCTCGTAGAGGTTCTTCCCGTCGACGAACTCCTCGACCAGCACGAAGGCGCCGAGCCGGAGGCGCGTCACCGGGGAGAGGTCGGCCTGCACGAGCTTCGGGACCGGCGCCCCGCGGCGCACGAGGTGGCGCGTGGCGAGGACGGTCGCGGTCGCCCGCACGATCTCCTCGTAACACTTCAGGACGTACCGCCGCCCGGCGACGTCGAGGAACAGGACGATCGATCGCGTCCCCTCCGGCGCGGCCGAGAGTTCGAACGGCGCCCCGGCGACGCCGAGCGCGGGGAGGAGCCGCGACTCGACGTACCCGGAGAGCCGGCGGAGCATCGACTCGCGCCGGGCGACCATGTCGTGCTTCATGGAGACGGGCGCTCTCGGGAGGGGGTACGATCCGGTCCAGTATCGGGGGCGCGCCGCCCCGTTCCAACGTCTCCCCCGGATTCCTCCGCTTCCCCCGCCCGCCGCCGAGCCGTTGACCGCGCCCGAATCCCGCTCCTCCGCCACCTCCGCCTCCGTCGGCCCGCTCGACCTGGGGGGGATCGCGTTCGTCGGCCTCCTGGTGCGGTTCGCGGTCGCCGTCGTCGGACGGACGACCGTCGAGGACGGCTTCTACCTCCGGAACGCGTTCGCGTGGTCCGCGGGCGACACTCCGTACGAGACGTTCGCTCACGTGGCCTTCCCGTTCGTCGAGGCGATCTACGCGCCGTTCCTCTCGGTCGCCGAACGGCCGCTCGTCGCCGCTTCGGCGGTGACCGGCGTCGCGGTGGTCGCGACCGCCCTCCTGGTGGCGGCGACGATCGGGCGGCGCGCGGGACGGGGCGCGGCGTGGGCCGGCGCGCTCCTCTACCTCCTCTCCGCCCCGGGGCTCGCCTTCCACGCGTTCGAGCGCGAGGTCTGGTCGAACCTCGGCCTCGCCGCCGCCGTGTGGTGGCTCTTCGCGCGACGGTCGGTGAGCGACCGGAGGGCCGCGCTCGGCGGGGTCCTGCTCGCGCTCGCGGCGACGGCGAAGCTGACCGCCGGCGTCGGAGCGGCGGCGATCGTCGTCGCGCTCGCCCGGCGGAGGGAGGGGCGCGCGGCGTTGGTGGCGACCGCGTTCGCCGGCGCCGCGCTCGGCGCGGCCGCGCTCCTCCTGACCGCCCGGTTCGGCGAGGAGTTCCCGATCCAGGTCTTCCTCTTCTTCTTCTTCAAGGGAGCGGCGACCGATCTCGCCGGGCGCGGGTTCGTGCTGCTCCAGCACGTCGACCCGACCCTCGGCCTCGGCCTCGTCGGCGCCGTCGTCGCGCTCCTCCGACGCGACGAGGCCGCGCGGCCCGCGGTCGTCCTCCTCGGCGCGTGGCTCGCGTACTACGCGTTCGTCTCGTCGTCGTTCTGGAACCACAACGCCCTCGACCTCGCGCTCCCCGCCGCGCTCCTCGGCGGGCCGCTCCTCGCCGGACTCGTCCGCCGCCCCCGCCCCGCGGTCGTCCTCGCGGTCGTCGTGACCCTCTTCCCGAGCCTCGGGCTCGTGGCGCCGCTCCGCCCGACCTGGTTCCCGCACGGCTTCGGCGGCGGTCAGGAGACGGCGATCGAGGCGGAGGCGGGCTTCCTCCGCGACGCCGCCCCGGCGGAGGCGTTCGTCCTCGCTCCGTCCCCCGCCGTCGGTCTCGCCGCCCGGCGGATCTCGTTCGTCGGCGACTACGAGGTCGAGCCGGTCGTCCGCGCCCTCCAGGCGGAGGTCCGGCGCCGGGGGCTCGAGGCGGCCTGGAAGCGACGGTCGACGGGCGCCCTCCTCGGCGCCCCTCCCGGCACGCCGTCCCCGCCCCCCGACACGAACCTCTTCCGCGCTCGGATCGTCCAGAGCGTCTTCCTCCACGTCGTCCCGCGCACGATCGACGCCGTCCGCGCGGGCGAGATCGCGGCCGCCCTCGACCCGATGCCGCCGCCGGTGGCCGAGGCGGTGAAGGCCGCGGGAGGGAGAGGAGGGGCCGGGGGCTGGAGGCTGGACGCCCGCGAGCGCTGACGCGGGGAACGAGATCGATCCCCCGGACCTCGCGC
>JBICIB010000510.1:0-4115 GCA_043101415.1 Planctomycetota bacterium JB042
CGCGATCCACGAACTCGCCGGCCGCGAGTTCAACCTCAACTCGCCGAAGCAGCTCGGCGCGATCCTGGTCGACGAGCTGGAGATCCACAAGCAGTTCAAGGGGCGGCGGCCGCGCAAGACGAAGACCGGCTGGTCGACGGACGCCCGGACGCTCGACCAGTTCCGCGAGCACCCGCTCGTCGAGAAGCTCCTCGAGTACCGGATGCTCGTGAAGCTGAAGGGGACGTACGTCGACGCCCTCCCCGCGCTGGTCCACCCGGGGACGGGGCGGATCCACACGTCGTTCCACCAGACCGTCGCCGCCACCGGCCGCCTCTCCTCGGCCGACCCGAACCTCCAGAACATCCCGATCCGGACCGAGGACGGGCGCCGCATCCGCGAGGCGTTCGTCCCGCGGCGGGAGGGGAACCTCCTCCTCTCCGCCGACTACTCGCAGGTCGAGCTCCGGATCCTCGCCCACCTCTCGGGGGACGATCAGCTCCGCCGCGCGTTCCGGGAGGGGAAGGACGTCCACCGCTGGACCGCGAGCCTGATCTTCGGGATGGAGATCGGCGAGGTCCCGCCCGACCTGCGCGGCCGCGCCAAGGCGATCAACTTCGGCGTCGTCTACGGCATGGGCCCGCAGCGGCTCGCCCAGGAGACCGGGATGTCGGTCGCCGACGCGCAGGAGTTCATCGAGGCGTACTTCCGGACGTTCGCCGGCGTGAAGGAGTTCCTCGACCGGACGCTCGAGGACGCGCGGAGGAACGGCTACGTCACCACGATCCTCGGCCGCCGGCGGTACATCTCCGAGCTCGACTCGAAGCACCCGCGCATGGCCGCGATGGCGAAGAACGTCGCCGTGAACACGCCGATCCAGGGGAGCGCCGCCGACCTGATCAAGGTCGCCATGCTCCGCCTCCACGAGCGGCTCGCGAGCGAGCGCCTCGACGCGCGCATGATCCTCCAGGTCCACGACGAGCTCGTCCTCGACGTGCCGGAGGGCGAGCTCGACCGCACGCGGGAGACGGTGGTCGACGTCATGGAGAAGGCGTTCGAGCTCGAGGTCCCGCTCGTCGTCGACGTCGGGACGGGGAAGAACTGGCTCGAGGCGCACTGAGCGGCGCGGCGGGCGGCTCCCCGCGGCCCCCCACTTTTTCTCGGACTCCCTGGCCCCCCACCGGCTCGACGCCCGCATGGAGCGCGTTCCGTCCCGCGCCCCTCCGGCGCGGGATCCCGAAGATCCCACTCCGAGGAGCCCATGCACCGCTCGAACCTGCCCCAGACGCCCCTGCTCGCCCTCGCGCTCGCGCTCGCCCTGCCGGCCTCGGTCCGCGCCAACAACCTCGCCGGCGACCTCTCCGACGACACGACCGGACCGATCGGCCCCGGCCTCTGCGTCGTCACCAACTCGATCAAGGTCCCCGCCGGGAAGACGCTCACGATCGCTCCCGGCACGATCCTGAAGGTCCTGGGCGGAAAGCAGCTCACGGTGGCCGGGACCCTCCTCGCCGCGGGGGGCGCCGGCAATCCGATCGTCTTCACCTCGTTCAAGGACGACACCCAGGGCGGCGATTCGAACCAGGACGGGTCCCTGACGAGCCCCGCCCCCGGCGACTGGCGCGGGATCGTGTTCCACGCCACGTCGACCGGCAGCGTGCTCGACCACCTCCTCCTCCGCTACCACGGCGCGACCTTCCGCTCGGCGATCACCGCCGAGCAGCCCGGCTTCGACGGGACGCTCTCGAACAGCGTCATCGAGCTCGGCGGGCTGAGCGCGATCGACTTCAACGGCCTGGTGAACGGCCTGACCGTGACCGGGTGCACGTTCCGGGACAACGCGAACGAGGCCGTCGTCGACCTCCGCCTCGACCACGTCCCGAACCTCCTGAACAACACCGCCTCGGGGAACGGGCTCGACGTGCTCCGCGTCCTGGTCGGGACCTTGGCCGCGGACACCTCGTTCGGGCCCCCGAACCTCCTGCAGGACACCCTGATGCTCGACACCACGGTCACGGTGCCGGCCGGACTCACGCTGACCGTGGGCCCCGGCTCGACGCTGAAGTTCGTCGGAACGAACCACTCCCTCGCGAACCACGGCACGTTGAACGCGGTCGGGACGCCCTCCGACCCGGTCGTCTTCACGTCGTTCGCCGACGACGCGCACGGCGGCGACACGAATGGCGACGGCGCCCTGACCTCGCCCGCGCCCGGGGACTGGCGCGGGATCCTCTTCCACTCCACGTCGACCGCGAACGTCCTCGACCGCGTCCTGATCCGGTCCCACGGGTCGACCTTCCGCTCGGCGATCCACGCCGAGCAGGCCGGGTTCGACGGGGCGCTGACGAACAGCACGATCGAGTTCGGCGCCCTGAAGGCGATCGACTTCAACGGGCTCGCGAACGACATGACCGTGTCCGGCTGCACGTTCCGCGACAACGGGGAGGAGGCGGTCGGCGGCCTCCTCGCCGGGCACGTCCCGAACTTCTCGGACAACGAAGCCTCGGGGAACGGCGGCGACTTCATGAGCGTCGTCGATCCGAGCCCGACCGGGAGCGTGACGATCGGCGTCGAGAACGTGCTGAACGGCGCGCTCGTCTTCGCGGCGTCGTGCACCGTCGCCCCGGGGAGGTCGCTCACCCTCGAGGCCGGCGTGGTCGTCAAGATGATCGGGCCGAGCTTCATCGTGAACGGCGCGCTCGACGTGCTCGGCGAGGGGGACGCCCCCGTCGTGATCACGTCGTTCGACGACGACGAGGTCGGAGGCGACACCGACGGAGACGGTCCGGCCACCCCCGGCGCGCCGGGCCAGTGGCGCGGCCTCCAGTTCACCGGGACGACGTCCCCGTCGACGGTGCGCCACCTCAGGGTCCGGTTCGCCGGCGGACTCGGCCTCGACGGCGTCCGGGCCGCGAGCCCGCTCGTGTCGCTGCGGCACGTCCGGGTCGACGAGTGCGCCGCCGACGGCTTCGGGATCGAGGCGGTCGCGGAGGCGTCCGACCTGATCGCGTGGAGCTGCGGAGGGGACGGCTTCGAGCTGTCGAACGCCGGGTCGGTCCGGCGGGTCACCGCCGCGTCGAACGGCGGCGTCGGGCTGAGGCTCCTCGGCGCGGGCTCGGTCCGGAGCGCGGCCGCGTTCGGGAACGCAGGCGGGGACTACGCCGGCTACGTCCCTTCGTCGGGTCAGGTCACCCACTCGATCGGATCGGGGCTCGTCGCGGGGCTGGAGGGGAACCTCGTCGGCGATCCGCTCTTCGCGAGCGCGGCGACCGGGGACCTGACCCTCTCCCCCGGCTCTCCCTGCATCGACGCCGGCGACCCCGCCGACTTCGCGACCGGGTTCGACGGGTCCGGCGTGCCTCGGTTCGCGGACGGCGACCTCGACGGCGCCGCCCGCATCGACATGGGCGCCCTCGAGTTCTCGAACGTCCGGCTGGAGGTGACCGGGAACCCGACCGTCGGCGGCTCGCTCACGATCTCCGTCCAGGGGGCGCCCGCCGCGAACACGCTGCTGTTCCTCTCCGACGCCGAAGCGACCGGCCTGGAGCTCTACCCGTACGGCCCGCTCGGCCCGAGCCCGGCGGGGACCTTCCTGATGCTGCCGTGGGCCCCGACCCCCAGCCTCCTCACGTTCACGATCCCGCCGTTCCCGACGCCGATCACGATCGTGATGCAGGCGCTCCTCCTGAACGGGCCGGTCCTGGCCGGGACCCCGGGGAACCTCTCGAACGTCGCCGCGATCGTGATCGAGTGAGGATCCCGACCGCGCGGCGGCCGGGTGGCCCGCCGCGACGATCCGTGCGATACTCGGGGCTCCGCGGAGGACGGAGTTCCCGCTTGCCGGAGCCGGAGCACGAGATCACCCGCCTGCTGGTCGCGATGCAGGACGGCGAGGACGCCGCGCGCGACGCACTGATCCCCCTCGTGTACGACGAGCTGCGGGTGCTGGCCCGCGGCCGCCTCCGGCGGGAGCATGGCGCGCGCACGGTCTCCGCGACCGACCTCGTGCACGAGGCGTACCTCCGGGTCCTCGGCCGGACCGGCCCCGGCTTCGACAACCGCGCGCACTTCTTCTCCGCCGCGGCCGAGGCGATGCGGCGCGTCCTGATCGACCGGGCGAGATCGGAAGAGCACAC
>JBICIB010000511.1:0-5593 GCA_043101415.1 Planctomycetota bacterium JB042
GCCACGACGTGACGGTGTTCGGCGACATGCCGCCATCGTACTCGACCGAGCCCCGCGAGTCGGTCGCCGGTCCCGGCGCGCCCGGGAGGGCGGTACCATGGCCCGCTCCCTTCCCGCCGGAGAGCCCGATGCGCATCGCGATGGCCCAGATCGACACCGTCGTCGGCGACGTCGACGCGAACCGGCGTGCGGTGTCGGCGGGGATCGCGCGCGCGCGCGACCGGGGGGTCGACCTGGTCGTCTTCCCCGAGCAGACGCTGATCGGGTACCCGCTGCTCGACCTGATCCACCGGCGGGAGCTGCTCGACGCCCAGCGGGCGGCGCTCGAGGCGCTCGCGCGCGAGGCGGACGGGGTCGCGGCGGTCGTCGGGTTCGTCGACGTCGACGCCGGGCGGCGCGATCCGCGCGGCCGGCCGGCGCTCCACAACGCGGCGGCGGTCCTCGCCGACGGCGCGGTCCGCGCGGTCCACCGGAAGGTCCTCCTGCCGGACTACGACGTCTTCTTCGAGGAGCGGTACTCCGAGCCCGGGGAGACGTGCACCGTCGTCGAGGTCGCGGGGACGAAGGTCGGCGTCCAGGTCTGCGAGGACCTCTGGGACGAGCATTACGACCTGAAGGTGACGAAGCGGCAGGTCGCCGGGGGGGCGCGCGTGATCGTGAACCTCTCGGCGTCGCCGTTCCACCTCGGCAAGGGGAGGGTGCGACGCGACCTCGTCCGGCGGCACGTCCGCGAGAACGGCGTGCCGGTCGTCCTCTGCAACCAGGTCGGCGGCGAGGACGGGTACGAGGGGGAGCTCGCGTTCGACGGCGACTCGTTCGCGGTCGACGCGTCGGGGGCGGTCGTCGCGCGCGGGGCGACGTTCGAGGAGGACTTCGTCGTGGTCGAGTTCGACGAGCGCGGCCGCGCGCCGGCGATCGAGATCTCCGAGCCGGAGCCGGACGCCGAGGCGTTCGCCGCGCTCGTCGCCGGCGTGCGCGACTACGCGAAGCGCTCCGGGTTCTCGAAGGCGCTCCTCGGGCTCTCCGGCGGGATCGACTCGGCGCTCGTCGCCTGCGTCGCCGCCGAGGCGTTCGGGCCGGAGAACGTCCTCGGCGTCTCGATGCCGTCCCGCTACTCGAGCGACCACTCGAAGAGCGACGCGCGCCTCCTCGCCGAGGCGCTCGGGACGGAGTATCGCGAGATCCCGATCGAGGACGTGCACCAGGCGCTGCTCGACACGCTCGCGCCGTCGTTCGAGGGGCTCGCTCCGGACGTCACCGAGGAGAACCTCCAGGCGCGCGCCCGCGGGATGATCCTGATGGCGCTCTCGAACAAGACCGGCGCGATGCTCCTCTCGACCGGCAACAAGACCGAGGTCGCGCTCGGCTACTGCACGCTGTACGGCGACATGAACGGCGGGCTGATGGTGATCTCCGACGTCTCGAAGGCGCGGGTCTACTCGGTGTCGCGCTGGTTCAACCGGTGGAAGGGGCGCGAGGTGATCCCGCGCGGCAGCCTCGAGAAGCCGCCGTCCGCCGAGCTGCGCGACGCGCAGGTCGACCCGTTCGACTACGAGGTCGTCAGCCCCCTCGTCGATCTCCTGGTCGAGGAGGACCTCTCGGTCGACGCCTGCGTCGCGCGCGGCTACGAGCGCGAGCTGGTCGAGCGCCTCGCCCGCCTCGTCCGGATCTCCGAGTACAAGCGCCGCCAGGCCGCGCCGGGGATCCGCATCACCGAGCGCGCCTTCGGCGTCGGCCGCCGGATGCCGATCGCGTGAGGGCTACCGCGGCGCGTCCGACTCGCCTCGAAGCGAGGTGAGTGCGTACTCGAGATCTCGCTCGAAGGCCCGGAACGCGCGGAGTTCCCGCAGTACCGAGTAGTCCTGGATCTCGGCCGCGACGCGGTGGATGCGGGAGGAGAGGTCGCGTCTGAACTGAGACCTCCTGCGCGGCCCAGCCAATCCAGAGGCTTCGACGAGTGCGGTGCGAAGGATCGACTTTGGATCCGAGACGTCTTCCAATCGCTTCACCGGAGGAATCACGAGGGGCATCGTCCCGTTCGGGTTTCCCGAAGCGACGCGAATCGCTCGTTCGTCGATCAACAGCCAGGCCTCGGTCATACGAGTCGGTATCACGGGAACGATCGCGTCGAGGCCGGTCGGGATCTCCGCCTTTCGATCTTCAATCGTCGCATTCTCGGCGTCTCGATGGACGAAGAGGAGTCCGACGCGATGTCGAGATCGAAACTGCTCGAGACGCTCCTCGTCCAGGCCGCCGAGATGGAGGTCGAAGACTGGCTCGGCCAGTCGCACGCCGGGCCAAGACTGGCGCAGCGACCACGTCAGCAGTCGCAGAAGACAGCGGTCGCTCGAGCCGTCTGCGATCAAGCCGACGCGGAGTTCCGTCATGGACCGAACAGGGTCGCCTGCCCGCGAGGAAGCCCGCCGATGCGGTGCAGGAACTCATCTCTATCGATGGCGTCCGCGTCGGTCCGCCAGCTGTCGAGGTCGTACACCGATCGGATGCGAGCTTCACTCCCCTCCGAGCCCTGCAGGGATTCGACCAGCAATGTCTGGTCCGCATCGAGTGTCCTTACGACGTCGGGCGAGTGCGAGTTGATCAGGACTTGACGGAGCGGGTTGTCCTCGGGATCGACGGCGTGAGCCGGGTCCACGGCGTAGTCCTGCAGCAGGTTCACGAGGCTCGGAATCCGAGAGGCGTGGATTCCGTTCTCGGGCTCCTCCAGACAGAGCATCCGCCCGGACTCCGAGTCGAGCTGCATCACGATCAGCGCCAGGAATCGGAGGGTCCCATCCGACAGGGCTCGTGGAGGGTGCCAGACGTTCTGGCCTCGGGAGCGGAGTTCAACGAGACGATGTTGACGGGCCTCGTCCTCGCGAACGCGAATCTCGGCCACGTCGTCCACGAGCTGGGAGAGTCGGTTCGCAACTTCCGCGCAGATCCTTGCCGGATCGCCGGCCTCCGCACCCAACCTGCGGAGCGCCGAAGCGATGTGCCGACCGCGTTCGTCGACGGTCGTCGGCGAGTCGAATCGATCAGCGGTCCTCAGCGAGGAGGGCTCGAGCTGAAGGCTCCTCCATGAGGCCATCTCCCGTCGTGCGGCGACGACCGTCGGGTACTCCTCGGTGTTCGTGCCTCCGAGCACCGTCCGCGGAGAGGCTCCCGCGGGGACGGGACGCCCTCGACTGCCGCCGTCCTGATGGAGGTGAACGGCAGTCGTGGTCCCCTGAGGCCTCGTCGAGATGTAGGCGGCGCCGTACCGTTTTCCATGGACGACGGACTCGAGGAACTCCTTGGAGTGGGGGAAACCGATGATCGCTCGGGCGTCCCCCTTCTTCAGGGAGACGAGATTCTCGGACGCCAGGATCAACCGCTGCTCGGATCGCGAGAATTCGAATGCGACGGAGTACCGAAGCAGCGTGGTCGTGGCACTCACGCGCACGCCGAAGTCGTCGTCCGCCTCCGCGGGGACGAGCATGTCGAGGTCGAACTCGATGCGGCCCTGAGGATCGCGATTCCAGAAGAGGTCGAGAGCGCCGAAGCCGCTGTCGGTCGGTCGACGGATCTCGTTCGCCGCGGCCCCGATCTCCTTGACCGCCAAGGCGCGCAGGAACTGAATCGCGTCGAACAGAGTCGACTACCCGACTCCGTGCGGGCCGACCAGGCATGACAGCGGGCCGAACCGGACCGTGACGTCCCGCAAGTTCTTGAATCCCCGCACGTGTAGGCGCAACAGCATCGAACCGAGTATAGCGAGAGGCTCGCTCTCGCTCGCGTCCGGACCCCCCGCCCCCGCCCCCTCAGGGCGCCACGACGTCGATCCGGAGCCGGTTCGACAGCGCGTCGACGATCGTGGTCTGGCCGGGGAGCGTGACGAACTGGCCGAAGATCGACTGGCCGGCGAGGGTCGGCGGGACGCAGAAGTCGATCGCGTCCTCGCCGTTCGGGTCGAGCGTCCCCGGGAGGAGGACCGGGAGCGGCGAGAGCGCGACGAGGAGGTCGCGCGGGTCGGCCGGGTCGAACGTCGTGAGCGGCGTCTCCGCCTCGGCGAGGCCGAGCAGGAGGACGTACTCCTGCCCCGCCTGGCCGCCCGCGAGGTCGAGGTGGACGTCCGGGGACTTCCCGACCGTCGCCGGCCCCTTCAGGAGGAGCGACGTGTCGTCGAACGCGACGTCGAACGTCGTCGCCCCCGGCGGGGCGGTGATCGTCAGCTCGTCCGTCGCGCCGTCGTAGGTCCAGGCCGCGAACGGCGCGCCGCCGACGGTCAGCGCGTCGGGCGCCGCGGTGACGCGCTTCAGCCGCACCAGCGTCGGCGCCGCGTCCGCGGTGGAGAAGGTCAGCGAGAAGTCGGTCCCGAGCGCGACGCGCGTCGGCGGCGGCTCGAGCACGAGCGCGGTGACGTTCGACACGCCCGTGACCACGACCCCGTTCGCCGCCTCGTCGAGCGCGCACTCGAAGGTGGCGAAGTCGCCGCCTCCCTGGAGGAAGACCGTCGCCCAGTCGTACCGCCCCTTCCGGTCGGCGGTCACATGGAACGCGCCGACGTCGGTCTGGAGCGTCCGCGGCTCGAAGTAGTCGAGCGTCGCCGGCCCCGGGAGGAGGTCCCAGGTGTGCGGCTCGGGGAGGCCGGAGAACGACTGCCAGGAGTAGGCGGTCCCGTCGGCGAGGAACGCGTCGCGGAAGTGCGCGCTCTGCGCCGCGAGGTACGGGAGCGTGTCGTCCGTCGAGAAGACGTGCCGGACCGGCGTGTGGAGCAGGTTCCGGAGCTGCGCGCGCGGCAGGTCGACCGCGCCGGCGAGGAGCGACTGGGTCTGCGTCCGCTCGTAGTTGTAGAGCGTCGCGCCGCTCGGCGGCCCCTGGAACAGGTTCGGGTGCTCCATGATCTGCTTCGTCGAGCTCGGGACCCAGAACCAGGTGTCCTCGAGGTCGTACGTCCCCGCGTTCGTCGCGATCGCCGCGAACATCGGCGCGGTCGGGTCGCGGTGGCGCGCCGCGTACGAGGCGACCGAACCGCCGCCCCCCGACCAGCCGACGCCGTAGATCCGGTCCCGGTCGATCGGATAGTGGTGGTCGACGTACTCCAGCGCGACCTCGATCCCGGTCTGCCCGACGATCCACCCGTACGACTTGTCGTCGAGGCACGTCACCGCGACGACCATCCAGCCGCGGACGTTCGCCTCGTCGGGGATCGTGCTCATCCCGTTGAAGAACGAGTTCGCCGACAGGCCCCACCCGTTGAACGCGACGATCAGCGGCACGTCCGGACCGTCCGCGTCGAACCCGTACGGCGTCATGACCTGGATCCGCTCGAGGAAGCCGGTCCCGGTGAAGAACCCGTCGCCCGGGTCGGTCGCCGGGATGTCGACCTGCGTCACCGTGTACGGGCCGATCCCGGTCTGGATGACGCCCCGTTCCCGCCGCCGGTCGTTCTCGCGGCGCGACCGCTCGGCCGAGCGGAGGACGACCTCGGCCATCGACGGCGTCCCGCCGGGACCGATCCCGAGGCCGGCGCCGGGGACGGCCTGCGGCGCCGCGGGCGGCGCGAGGGCGGCGAGGAGGAGGGGGACGGCGACCGCGCGGAGGGGGGGGCGAG
>JBICIB010000512.1:0-2863 GCA_043101415.1 Planctomycetota bacterium JB042
GTCGTTCGAGCCTCGGAAACGCCGTTCGAGCGCTTCAGCGCTTCGCGGCGGGGGCGCCGGACCGGGCCGGCGCCCGCCGGTCGGCCGCCTTGTCGGCGCCGGAGGGCGCGGCCGACTTGCGTCCGGCCGCCCCGTTCGCCGATGCGGCGTCGCCCTCCTCCGCGGAGCTCGGGGCCGCCTCTTCCTCGACGGGCTCGGCCTTCGGCGAGAGCTTCTCCCGCACGGCGGCGTCGATCGTCTCGAGGAGTTCGGCGTTCCCCTTCAGCGCCTCGACCGTCCGCTCGCGCCCCTGGCCGAGCCGATCGGCCCCGAACGCGTACCACGAGCCGCTCTTGTCGACGATCTTGTTGGCCACCGCGAGGTCGAGCACGTCGCCGACGTAGTTGATCCCCTCGTTGAAGAGGATGTCGAACTCCGCCTTCCGGAACGGCGGGGCGCACTTGTTCTTCACGCAGGTCGCCTTCGTCCGGTTGCCGATCGACTGGTCGCCCGACTTGATCTGGCCGCTCCGCCGGATGTCGATCCGGACCGACGAGTAGAACTTCAGCGCGCGGCCGCCCGTCGTCGTCTCCGGGCTCCCGAAGAAGACGCCGATCTTCTCGCGGATCTGGTTGATGAAGATGACCGTCGTGTTCGTCCGGGCGATCGAAGCGGTCAGCTTCCGCAGCGCCTGCGACATCAGACGGGCCTGGAGACCGACGTGCGAGTCTCCCATCTCCCCCTCGAGCTCCGCCCTCGGCACGAGCGCCGCGACCGAGTCGACGACGATGACGTCGAACGCGGCCGACTTCACGAGGATCTCGCAGATGTCGAGCGCCTCCTCCCCCGACATCGGCTGGGAGACCTTGAACCGGTCCCCGCCGGTCTGCACCCCGAGGCGGCGCGCGTAGACCGGGTCGAACGCGTGCTCGGCGTCGATGAACGCCGCGTACCCCCCGCGCTTCTGCGCCTGGGCGATGACGTGGAGCGTCAGCGTCGTCTTGCCGGACGACTCCGGGCCGTAGATCTCGACGATCCGGCCGCGCGGCAGCCCCTTGCCGCCGAGGGCGACGTCGAGCGACAGCGAGCCGGTCGAGATGCCGTCGGCCACCTCCGCGACGCCGTCGAGGCTCATGATGGCGCCCTTGCCGTGCGCCCGCTCGATCTGCGAGAGGGCCGCCTCGATCGACTGGGCCTTCGCCTTCTTCTTCTCGTCCGTGTTCGTGTCGTTCTTGCTGACCATCGCCGCTCCCCGACGTGTTCCGAGACCTGGTTCGACCGTCCTGTTCGCCATTCGTTCGGTAACGATAACGCCTGTCCGAACCCGGACCAAGCACTTTCGCCCGACGAAACTCAGCCCTCCCCGGAGGAGGCGTCGGACCCTCCGCACGGCAGGAACGCCCGCTCGGCGTGCCGCGCCCCGTCCGGCCGGAGCTCGCTCTCGAAGAGCGTCGTCCCGGCGACCGGCGACGTCCCGAACCGCCGGAGCTCCCGGGCGGTCGGGTCGGGGAGGGCCGGTCCGAGCACCCGACCCCGGACGCGCGCGAGCGTGACGTGCGGACGGTACGCGCGCTCGTCGCGCTCGAACCCGACCGACCCGCACGCCTCCTCGACGCGCCGGTGCAGCCGGACGAGCGGCTCGCCCCCCGCGACGCCGGCCCAGACGACGCGCGGCGCGCCCCGGGCCGGGACGACGCCGAGGCCGGCGACCTCGATCTCGAACGGCTCCACCCCTCGAGACGCCGTCCGGAGCGCCTCGGTCAGCCCGGGGATCCGGGCCTCCTCGACGTCCCCCAGGACCTTCAGCGTCAGGTGGAGGTTGCGCGGGTCGACGCTCCGGACCGATCCGCCCCGCGCCGGCTTCGGCAAGGGCGCCCGGGCGAGCGCGTCACGGACGCGCTCGGCCAGGCGGACGGCCACGAAGAGCCGCGGCATCACACGGTGATGAAGCGCACGAACTCGTGGTACCGGTTCCAGAAGTCGTCCTTCTCGAGGCGACGGAACGGCTCGAGCGAGAAGTCCTCGACCACGAACGACGACATGCACGTCCCGAACACCATCGCCCGGCGGATCGAGCCGTCGTCCCGCGAGTCGTTCTTCGCGAGGTACCCCATCATGCCGCCCGCGAACGAGTCGCCGGCGCCGGTCGGGTCCTTCACCTGGTTCACCGGGAACGCCGGGATGGCGAACCGGGCGCCGTCGCGCGAGAGCATGAACGAGCCGTACTCCCCCTTCTTCACGATGACGAGCCGCGGGCCCATGGTGAGGATCTGCTCGCCGGCGGCGACGAGGTTCTGCTCGCCGGAGAGCATCTTCGCCTCCCCCTCGTTCAGGACGAGCACGTCGATCCGCTTCAGGAGCTCCTTCAGCCCGTCGAGCGCGGTGGTGATCCAGTGGTTCATCGTGTCGGCGACGACGAGCGACGGCTTCTCGACCTGGTCGAGCACGCTCATCTGCGACTCGGGCGAACCGTTCGCGAGGAAGACGTACCGGCTGTCGCGGTACGACGCCGGGAGACGCGGCAGGTAGTCCCCGTAGACGTTCAGCGCGACGTCGAGCGTCTCCGCCTCGTTCATGTCCCCCTCGTACCGCCCGCTCCAGGAGAACGTCTCTCCGTCGAGCCGGCTCAGCCCCTCGACGTCGACGCCGCGGGAGCGGAGCATCGAGAGGTGCTCCTCCGGGAAGTCGGAGCCGATCACCGACACCAGCCGGACCGGGCAGAAGAACGACGCCGAGTACGAGAAGTAGGTCGCCGAGCCGCCGAGGACGCGGTCGACCTTGCCGAACGGGGTCTCGACGCTGTCGAACGCCACGGTTCCGACGACGAGCAGGGACATGCGGGGGCTCCTCTCCAGGACGGGCCGAAGACGTCGATTCTGACCGA
>JBICIB010000513.1:0-5611 GCA_043101415.1 Planctomycetota bacterium JB042
GGATCCTGCTCGAGGAATCCACCCCCGATCGGCGCCGGTCAGCCGGTCGGGTAGACGCTGACGTCGTCGTGGCCCTCGCTCACCGGGGTCGATCCCATTGCCTGGATCGCCAGGTGCAGTTCGAGGAGGTGCTTCCGCTCGAGCTGGAGCGGGCGCTCGTTCGGATGGGTCGGCGCGCCGAGCGGGAAGTCGATTCCCGGCGTGTTCGTCATCTCGACGTGCGTGCCGAGGACCCAGCAGAGGTCCCTGGTCGCCGTGAAGTCGACGAGCCGCTTCACGCTCGCCTGGTAGATCGGCCAGTTCCCCTGCGACTGCGCGCCGAAGACGTACAGCCGGCCCGGGTAGAGCGAGTCGCCGGTCAGGAGCGTCGCCGTCCGCCGGTCGTAGAACGCGACGTGCTGCGAGTGGTGACCGGGGATCGGGATCACGTCGAGGATCCGGCCGCCGCCGAGGTCGAACGGGACGATCTGCGTCGGCCACGACGTGATGCCGAAGTACGACTGGATCGCGCCGACGCTCTTCCCGACGACCGTCGTGTTCGGCTGCCCCTGGAACGCCGAGTCGCCGGCGGTGTGATCGCCGTGCGCGTGGGAGTGGACGACGACGAGCTCGATCGACGTCTTCCCGTTCGCGACCAGCCAGTCGGCGATGATCCCGTAGACGGTGCTCGCCAGCGTCGGGCCGATGCTCCCCGCGCCGGTGTCCTCGAGCATCACCTTCGTGTCGCCGAAGATCAGGTAGAGGAACGGCGCCTCGTAGTGCGTGCAGAGCGACTGACGGAGGATGTAGAAGTCGTCGTTGTACGCGTGGACCTGGATCTTCGGCTCGCTCGCGCACTGCGTTCCGTCGATCCACTGCGCGGGGAACGTCCCGGGCTCGGGCGTGTCGGCGGTCGTCCCCTTCCGCGCGTTCGACGCCGCGTAGCCGCCGGGGTTCGTCGGGTCGGTGATCCACCACTGCAGGTGGAGGTCGACGCCGAGGGCGACGCCCGCCGGGAAGACGGCGTCGAGGTCGATGGCGCCGTTCGCCGAGGTGAGGACCGGCGGGGAGAGGACGTCGGGCGACGGGACGAGCATGCCGCCGCCGAACGGGAGGCTCGCGTTCTGCGTCCCGACGACCAGGATCGCCGGCGTCTGCGCGAGCGCGCGGCGAAGCTCCACGCGGATCGGTGAGCCGGCGACCGGGAACCCCTGGACCTTCAGCACCGGGGGGCCGTTCGCGCCCGGGAGCGCCGCGCCGAGGTCGGTCCAGGCGCCGTCGTCGGCGCGCGCGACGCCGGCCGCCAGGAGGGAGGAGAGGACGAGCGAGGCGAGGCGCATGGAGACCTCCGCGGTCGGTCGGGCGGCGCCGCCAGCGTACCGTCTTCCGGAGGACGGCGAACCGGCTCGAGGCGCGGCACGCCGGGTGCTTCACGTCGCACCCCGTTCAGGCGGCCCCCGAAGGAGATCCCATGCCGACCCCCGATCCGATCGACTGGTCCCTGCTCGTCACGAACGGCGTGAAGCTGTTCGCGGCGTACCTCCTCGCGGTCCCGACCGCGTGGGATCGCGAATCGCGGCACCGGCCGGCCGGGCTCCGCACGTTCCCGCTCGTCAGCATCGCCGCCTGCGGCTACGTGCTGGTCGGGCGTGACGTGTTCGGGACGGACGGTCAGGCGCTGGCCCGGATCGTTCAGGGTCTGATGACCGGCATCGGGTTCGTCGGCGGAGGGGCGATCGTGAAGTCGAAGGTCTCCGTCGAGGGGACGGCGACCGCCTCCGGGATCTGGTGCACCGGCGCCATCGGCTGCTCGGTCGCGCTCGAGCGGTACGAGATCGCGCTCCTGCTGAGCGCGATCGTGTTCCTGACGTTCCGGTACGTCACGGAGCTCAAGTCGGCGGTTCCGTCGACGGACTCGGGGGCCGGTGACGACCGCTCGGAGTGACCTTCGGGTCCGCGTCGTCCGTCGCGGGCCGCGACCGTCGCGACCAGACCAGGAAGAGGAGCCCGCCGATCGCGAACGGCACGAAGTAGTAGACGACCCGGAAGGCGACGAGGGCGCCGAGCGTCTCCGGCCCGCTCGCGACCGCGAGGACCAGCGCCTCGAGCACGCCGAGGCCGCCGGGGACGTGGCTCAGGATCGAGGCCGCGTTCGCGGCGGCGTAGAACGACGCGAACGCGAGGAACCCGACGTCGACGGAGTCGCCGAGGAGCCGGTACAGGACCCCGGAGACGAGCGAGAAGTTCAGCGTGCCGAGGCCGAGCTGGAGCAGCGCGAATCGGCCCGACGGGAGCGGGACCTCGAACGATCGGAACCGAAGCGGTCGTCGCACCCGCGCCGCCGCGACGAGGTAGCCGAGCACGACGAGCAGGGAGAGGGCGGCGAGCGCGACGACGACGCCGACGTCGAGGCCGAGGAAGGCGGCGGTCCGCTCCGGTCCGGCGAGCGCCCCGGCGCCGGCGAGCGTCAGGAGGCCGACGGCGACGGTCGCGGCGCAGAAGAGGATCGCCCGCGCGACGTTCCCCTCGGAGATGCCGTACGCGGAGTAGACGCGGTATCGGAGCGTGCCGCTGCTGAGGACCGCGAGTCCGGCGACGTGCCCGACGGAGAGGGCGACGAACGAGCCGAGCGCGGCGCGGGGCCACGGCAGGGCGGCGCCCGTCGAGCGGAGCGCGACGAAGTCGACCCCCGTCAGCGTCAGGTAGCTCGCCGCGGCGAGCCCGGCCGCCGCGAGCAGGTGCGAGGCGGGGATCCCCGCCAACGCGTCGCCGACCGCGTCGAGGCCGTGCTCCCGCAGGGATCGGACGACCAGGACGACCGCGCCCGCGAACACCGCGGCCGCGAACCACGGGAGGAACTTTCGTAAAACCGCCACCGCACCGTCCATCGGACCTCGCTCTCCCCCCCGGGCCGCGCCGCGCCGGATGACGCCGAAACGCCGACTCGAGGCGATCCGCGTCGGTCGAGCGGCGCGCTCGTCCGGCCGCGGGGAGGGGGGAACGAAGAACATCGCGTGCCGCCGACGCCCTCCCTTCCTCCGGGGGTTGGCCCCCGGTTTGCGCCAGGACCGGGACGCCCGTCGATCCACCAGGGGGTCCGACTTGCTCCGCGTCCCGGCGTCCGCCACCTCGAATCCGTCCGCGTCGCTCGCCCGGGAGGGGGAGAACTGCTGGCGGATCGTCCGCGCCGACCGCGTCGCCGCCCTGATCGACGGTTCGGCGTACTTCCCGCGCGTCCGCCAGGCGTTGATGAACGCGCGTCGCACGATCCACATCGTCGGGTGGGACCTCGACACGCGCGTCGTCCTGCGTCGCGACGGAGTCGACGACGGCGCCCCGGTCCGCCTCGGCCCGCTCCTCCACCACCTCGTCGCGCGGAACCGCGAGCTGCGCGTCTACGTCCAGGTCTGGCACGCGCCCGCCGTCTTCTCGCTCGAGCGGGAGCGGTGGCGCGGACTGAAGCTCCGGTGGCGAGGCCGCGGCCGGATCCGGTTCCGCCACGACAAGCGGCTGCCGGTGACGGCGTCGCACCACGAGAAGATCGTCGTCGTCGACGACGAGGTGGCGTTCGTCGGCGGGCAGGACCTGACCGCGGGTCGGTACGACACGCCCCGCCACCTCCCCGACGACCCCCGGCGCGAGGACGAGGCGCGCGGGCGCTACGCGCCGTTCCACGAGATGCAGATCGCGGTCTCCGGTCCGGCGGCGAAGGCGCTCGGGGAGCACGCACGCGAACGGTGGCGGGCCGACTCCGGGCGCGAGCCGCGACGCCCCGAGCCCGGGGGCGGCGACGTCTGGCCGGCGGGGCTCGCGCCGGACTTCGAGGACGTGGAGGTCGGTCTCGCCCGGACCGCGGCGGCGTTCGGGGGGCGCCCCGAGGTGCGCGAGGTCGAGCGGTTGTTCCTCGACTCGATCGCGTCCGCGCGGCGGTGCATCTACGCCGAGAACCAGTACTTCACCTCCCCCGCGATCGCGGGCGCGCTCGGCGCGCGGCTGCGCGAACCGGACGGACCGGAGGTCGTGCTCGTCCTCCGTCGCGCGTGTTCCGGGTGGCTGGAGGATCGGAGCATGCGCGTCCTCCGGGTCGAGCGCCTGCGGCAGGTCGCGAGCGACGACCTTCACGGTCGGCTGCGGGTCCTGCGGCCCGTGCACGGCGATCGGGAGATCCGCGTCCACGCGAAGGTGACGGTGATCGACGACCGGATGCTCCGGGTCGGTTCGGCGAACCTCACGGACCGTTCGTTCGGGATGGACACCGAGTGCGACCTCGCGGTCCTCGCCTCGGAGGATCGGCACCGCGACGGCGTCCTCGCGGTCCGGCACCGACTCGTCGCCGAGCATCTCGACGTCCGACCGGAGGAGGTCGCCCGCGCGGTCGAGGACGCCGGTTCGCTCGGGGCGGCGATCGACGCGCTCCGGGAGCGGGCCGGGGCGAAGACGCTCGTCGACTCGCTCGACGACGCGGAGGAGGAGGTCGACAAGCTCCCGTCGGTCGACGCGCTCGCCGATCCGGCGCGGCCGCTCGCGCCGACCCGGCTGATCGAACGTCTCCTGCCGCAGATCCGCGCCGAACGGCGGTCGGCGCGCCGGATGCTCCCGATGGCGACGGTCCTCGCGGCGTCCCTGCTCGGCGTGGGAGTTCTCGCGTTCGGCGGGGACGGCGGCCACGTCGATCACGCGCGGCGGTTCGTACTGGCGTTCGAGGTCCCGCACGCCCCGGTCGTCGTCCCCGCGGCGGTGGTGATCGGATCGTTCCTGCTCGTCCCCCAGAGCCTGGTGATCGTCCTCGCCACCCTCCTCGTCGGCGCGGCGCGAGGCGGGCTCCTCGCCGCGGCGGGGTGCCTCGCGGCGGCGGTCCTCGGTCACCTGCTCGGGCGGGCCGTCGGGCGGCGCGCGGTCCTCCGGTTGACCGGCCTCGGGTCGAAGGTCGCCCTGCGGCGTCTCGAGGAAGGAGGGATCGGCACGGTGGCGCTCGCGCGGCTCCTCCCGGTCGCGCCGTCGGTCGTGGTCAGCCTCCTCGCGGGCGCGGCGCACGTCCCGCCGGCGAGGTTCCTGGTCGGGACGGCCCTCGGACTGGTGCCCAGCCTCGTGGCGTTCGCCCTGGTCGGCGCGCTGGCGCGTCGGCTCCTGCTCGAGCCCGGCCCGGTCTCCGCGGGGCTCCTCGTCGCGGCGGCGCTCGTCCCGGCGCTCGGCGTCGGGTGGGCGATGCGGCACGTCGAGCGGCACGTGCCGCCGTGGGAGCGGGCGTGACCCGGACGCTCACGGTCGCCACCTACAACGTCCACGGGTTCCGCGCGCACTTCGGCCGGCCCGATCCGCGCCGGACGGCGGACGTCGTCCGGTCCCTCGACGCGGACGTCGTCGCCCTGCAGGAGATGACCGGGCTCGGCGTCGACCCGGGGCCTCGGTCGCTCCGCGTGCTCGACGTGCTGCCGGAGTACGACGGCGTCGTCGCGCCGACCCGCGCCGGCGGGGGTGGGTTCGGCAACGCGCTCCTGACGCGCCACCCGGTCCGTTCGGCGGACTGCGTCGACCTCTCGCGCCGCCGCCGCGAGCCGCGCTCCGCGCTCGACGTCCGTCTCGACGTCGGCGGGGTCGAGCTCCGGGTGGTGTCGACCCACCTCAGATCGGA
>JBICIB010000514.1:0-5718 GCA_043101415.1 Planctomycetota bacterium JB042
TGATCTGCGGCGCCGACGGAGGAGGAGACCCGGTTCCTCGTCTCGCTCGCCGCGGACGAGCCGCGCGTCGCGGGCGTCGTCGGCTGGGTCGACTTCGAGGCGCCCGACGCGCCGGCGCGGATCGAGGCGCTCGCGTCGACCCCGCGCGTCGTCGGCGTCCGCCCGATGATCCAGGACCTCCCGGACGTCGGGTGGATGCTCTCGCCTCGGGTCGCGCCGGCGTTCGACGCGCTCGAGGCGTGCGGGCTCCCGTTCGACGCGCTCGTGAAGCCGCCCCACCTCGCGAACCTCCTCTCGCTCCTCGAGCGTCACCCGCGCCTCCGCTGCGTCGTCGATCACGCCGGAAAGCCCGCGATCGGCGCGGGCGACCTCCGGGCGTGGCGGGAAGCGATCGCCCGGATCGCCGCCGAGACCGGCGCGTGGTGCAAGCTCTCCGGCCTCGTCACCGAGTGCGCGGGCGACGCGTCGACCGACGTGCTGCGGCCGGTCGCCGACCATCTCCTCGCGACGTTCGGGCCGTCCCGACTCCTCTGGGGGAGCGACTGGCCGGTCGTGCTCCTCCGCGCGAGCTACGCCGACTGGCGGGCGACCGCGCTCGAGCTGCTCGCCGGGCTCGACGAGGCGGCGCGGGCGGACGTCCTCGGCGGGAACGCGGCCCGGTTCTACCGCCTCGACGGCTGACTCTCCTCAGCCGTCGACGTCCGGCCGCGCGTCGCGCCGGAAGTCCCAGCCGGAAGGATCGGGGGCGCGGAGCGCGTCGAGGTCGAGGTCGGAGACGACGAGCTCCGGGTCGTCGTCGACGTCTTCCCGCCGCCCCTCCGGCGAGAAGAACCCGCTCTCCCCGAAGTACTCGACCGCGAACGGCGGCTCGACGCCGCGGCGGTTCGAACCGGCGAGGACGATCCGGTGCCGCGCCGCGTCGACCTCGAACTCGCGGCTCCAGAGTCGCCGCGACTTCGCGCCGAACGTGACCGCGGGGGAGAAGACGACCTCCGCCCCGGCGCGCGCCAGCGTCTCCACCACTCGCGGGAAGTGGCGGTCGTAGCAGATCGAGACGCCGACCCGGCCGACCGCGGTCTCGAACACCGGGAGGAGCGGGTGCGTCGAGACGTTCCGGAGGAGCGGGTCGAGCGGTCCGGCGGCCGTCTCGTAGTAGAACGACTCGTGGAAGCCGGCGATCTCGTTCGTCCCGGACGGGACGTGCAGCTTCCGCGAGCGACCGAGGACCGTCCCGTCCGCGTCGATCACGACCGCGGTGTTGAAGCGGCGGCCGGTCGACGGTTCGAGCTCGTACAGGGGGGCCACGACGACGACGCCGTGCGCGCGCGCCGCGGCGGCGACCGCGCGCGTCGTCGGGCCGTCGAGCGCGTCCTCGGCGAGCGCCCGCCACCGCTCGTCCCGTTCGAGCGCGAAGTACGGGGCCGGGAAGAGCTCGCCGAAGCCGACCGCGCGGGCGCCGAGCGACGCCGCCCGCTGGAGGAGGCGGACGTGGTGCTCGACGTTCGCCCGCCGGATCGCCTCCGGGTCGAACGGCGCGGCCAGGTCGGCGACGTTCCGGGTCTCGGTCAGGGCCGCCCGCACGATCCTCGTCATCGGCTCCTCCCGGTGAACAGCACCGCGACCGGCCCGTCCGCGGAGAGGACGCCGTCGGCGGCGAGCCTCCGCGCGCCCGCCAGCCCCGCCGCGCCGGTCTCGCAGACCGGCGCCGGCGAGAGTTCCCGCGCGAGCGCGGTCGCGGCGACGATCTCGTCGTCGGTCACGGTCAGCGCCCGGCCGCCTCCCTCGAGCACGGCGCGGGCGCCGACGAACCAGTCGTACGTCTCGTCGTCGAGGATCCCCCGCGCGATCGACCGCGGCGCGACCGGCCACGGCCGCATCGCGCTCGAACGCTGCCGCGCCGCGGCCGCCGCCGCCCCGGGCCCTCCCTCCGCGAGCCTCCGGCACGCCTCGACGAACGGCGCCCCGCCCGCGCTCTGAACCGCGTGGAACACGGGGATCCGCTCGACCGCGCCGACCGCCCTCGCGATCGCGAAGCCCGACGCCACGGCGGAGAGGAGGGCGCCGCCGCCGACCTGGACCACGACGTGCTCCGGGAGGGGCGCGACGCCGCGCCGGACCGCCGACACGATCTCCCACGCGATCGTCCGCGCCCCCTCCACCACCCGCCCGTTCTCCGGCCCCTGCACCGAGAACGGCACCGCGCCGTCCCGCACCGCTCGCCGGAACGCGTGGACGCACGGGTCGCCCGCCGGCCCTTCCCCGTCGTCGCGGCGGACCCGGTTCACCTCCGCGCCGAGCGCGCCGAGCCGCGCGGTCACCGACGGCGGCGCGTCGTCCGGCACGAACACCCGCAGCGGCCGCTCCGCCGCCCGCGCGACGACGGCGGCCGCGAGGGCCGCGTTCCCGCAGCTCGCGATCGCGAGCGGCCGGGACCGAGGCGCACCGGCGAGGTCGAGGTGGAGCGCGACCGGGAAGAGGTGCCGCGCCTTGTGCGACCCCGCGACCCCGCCCGCCTCGATCTTCACGAGGAGCGACGGCACCCCGGGGACCCCGTCCGCGCGGAGGAACGGCGTCTCGACGAACCCCCGGCCGTCGACCGCCGCCACCCGGTCGTCGAGCCGCCGCACCGCGTCCTCGACCTCGGCGTCCGACCGGCCTCGGGCGCGGGCCTCCCGGACGACGTGGAGCAGCGGCCCGTACCGGAGGAACGGCGACTCGCATGCGCCGTCGGCCTCGCCGTCGACCGGGAACGCCGCGTCCTCGAGGTCGAGGTCCGGCTCGAGGACGTGGTCGACGTCGTCGCCGTCCCGGGCGGACGGGCACGCGAAGACGAGCGGATCGGAGGCCGGGACGACCGTCCCGCAGCCGTGGCAGACGAGGCGCGGGGGGCGCGGGGTCACGCCGTCCCCGCCTCCTCGTTGAACCGCGCGATCTCCCGGTCCCACCCGGCCCGCTCGGAGCGCCGCGCCTCCCAGAACGCCGGGTCGCGCCGCGCCTGGAACTCCCGCAGCGGGATCCCCTGCTGCTCGACCCACGTGAAGTACCCGAGGTTGAAGATCCGCTCGCGGTCGAACGGCGTCAGCTCGAGCAGCTCCGCCGACCGCTCCGAGCCGAGGTGTTCGTCGAGCGCGCGCTCCGCGGCGTCCTCGTCGAGCGCGCCGCCGAAGCGCCGTTCGATCGTCCGCGCCGCCTCCGACCGGTACAGCTCCGCGCCGTCGGTGGCGACGGTGCAGATCGCGTCTTCGGGACCGAGACCGAGGCGCCGCGCGACGTGGATCGCGGCGATCACGTTGCAGAGCGACGAGAGCCCGAAGTGCGCGAACGCGTCGATCTCGGCCGCCGAGAAGCCGCGTCGCTCGAGCGCCCTCCGACCCGCCTCGTGGGTCAGGACCGCCCCGAGTTCGTCGGTCGCGCGGTCGGTCACCGCCGCGACGACGTCGGTGTTCATCACGTTGTGGATCAGCGGGACGTGCTTGTCGCCGATCCCCTGGATGTTGTGCTCGCCGAACCCGTTCTTCAGGAGCGTCGGACACTCGAGCGCCTCGGCGGCGACGATCCGGGCGCCGTGCTC
The DNA here is from genome assembly GCA_043101415.1 of Planctomycetota bacterium JB042. Taxonomy (GTDB): domain Bacteria; phylum Planctomycetota; class B15-G4; order B15-G4; family JADJEK01; genus JAUIEL01. The sequence continues at coordinate 3,572 of JBICIB010000514.1, forward strand.
GCGCTTCAGGAAGTCCCCGGCCCCGATCGTCCCGGCCGAGCCGGTCGCCGAGACGAACGCGGCGAGCCGCAGGCCGGGGACCGCGCGGCGACGCTCGCGGAAGATCGCGTCGAGGGCCGGGCCGGTGACGTCGTGATGGACGACGTGGTTCGCGTACTCGGAGAACTGGTTCAGGATCACGTTCCGCGGGTCGCGGGCGAGCTCGCGGCACGCGTCGTAGATCTCCTTCACGTTGCTCTCGGAGCCGGGCGTCCGGACGACGTCCTCCGGCTCGAGCACCCAGCGCGACAGCCACTCGAACCGCTCGGCGCTCATCCCCTCCGGCAGGACCGCGACCCCTCGGACGCCGAGGAGACGGGAGATCGCCACCCCGCCGCGGCAGTAGTTCCCCGTCGACGGCCAGACCGCGCGGTCGCGCTCCAGATCGATCGTGCCGGCGACCAGGCGCGGCGCGAGGCACGCGTAGGCGGCGAGGACCTTGTGCGCGCGGATCATCGGGAACCGGTCGCCGACCGCGACGAGGATCGGGGACGGGACGCCGGTGAAGCGCTCGTCGAGCACGACGGCCCCCGGGACGTCGACGCTCCCGCGGCGGTCCGCCGCGTTCGACCAGTGGACGCGGAAGAGGTTCGCGGGATCGGGCGCGTCCGGGTCGACGTCGGCGAGCGCACGCACGACCTGCTCCGGCCGGCGGCGCGGGTCCGCGAGCTCTTCGAACGTCGGCAGGCGGACGCCCGCGGCGCGGCAACGCGCCACGTTCCGCCGCCGCGCCTCCTCGGCCTCGATCGGGGGTGTCGGTTCCATTTCTCTCCGGGACGGCCTCGGCCATTCTAGACGTTGCTCGTATCGACCACTGCGCGGTACCCTCGGCGCGAGGGGCCTCGCCCGGTGCTCGCGCCGGCTCGAGGCGCACCGCTTCGGCACGAACCGGCCCCGGCCGGCCGACATTGGAGGAACCATGAGCTTGAGAATCCCCGCGTGGGCGACGCTGATCGGCTCGCTCGCGCTCGTCTCCCCGGGGGCCGCCCAGGAGAGGACGGCGACCCCGACCCGGACCCAGGTCGAATCGGGCGACATGCCGGTTCGGACCGCCGACGGATCGAACCTCCGGACGCGCCGCGGCCCGGAGGCGGGCTCGGCCGGCCAGGAGGCCCCGGCGGCGACCTCGAACGCCCGCCGCGCGGTGGCGGACCTCGAGGGGAAGCACGTCGAGCGGATGGCGAAGATCCGCCGGATGCGCGCGCTCGCCGAGGACCGCGGCGACCGGGCGCTCCTCGCGCGGATCGACGAGGCGGAGCGGAAGCAGAACCAGCTCTACCAGCGGAAGCTCGCGCGCCTGAAGGAGCGGGTCGGATCCGCCAACGTCGACGAGCAGCGCCAGCAGCTCCGCCGCCGCGCCGCCGCGGCGGGCTCGGCCGCCACGAGCGACGAGCAGCGCCGCCTGAATGCCGCCCGCAAGGAGCGCCAGGACGCCGAACGCCGCCGCCGAGCCCAGGCCGAGGAGCCGTCCGGACTCTCCGACGAACAGCGCCGGCTGCAGGAGGCGCGTCGACAGCAGCAGGACGCGGAGCGCCGCCGCCGGGCGCAGGCGGAGGAGGGGGCGGGGCTCACCGACGAGCAGCGCCGGATCCAGGAGGCGCGACGCCAGCAGCAGGACGCGGAACGTCGCCGCCGCGCCGCCGCCGAGAGGTCGGGCGCGAACGACGCCCAGCGCCGGCAGGACGCCCAGCGTCGGGCGAACGCCGAACGGCAGCGCCGCGCCGGGGCCTCCAAGGCCGGGACGAGCGCGCAGCAGCGTCGCACGAACGCGCAGCGCCAGCAGAACGCCGAGCGTGCCCGCGGGGCGGCCTCCGGCGCGAAGCGGCCGCGGACCGGCGCCTCGCGCGGGTCGGGCAACCGCGGCGGCGGGGGGAGGTCGGACGGATGAAGCTCCCCTGGATCGGCATCCTGACGATCGCGAGCCTCGCCGGCTGCGGCGGACTCGACCTCGACGACGTCGCCGAGGACGCGAGCGAGATCGCGATCCCGAGCGAGGAGGAAGCGGCGGCGGCGGCGGAGGAGGAGATCGACGCCGACAACCTCGAAGCGGAACTCGACGAGTTGATGAAGGAGCTGGAGGAGGACGAGTCCGGGTCCTGACCCGGCAC
>JBICIB010000515.1:0-2730 GCA_043101415.1 Planctomycetota bacterium JB042
GGACGTTCTTCGGCATGACGTCCTCGAGGTACCGGAGGCGGTCGACGTCGACGTCGAGGATGACGACGCGCGCGCCCATCCCGGCCGCGACGCGCGCCGCCGAGATCCCGACGATCCCGCCGCCGATGATGACGACCGTCGCCGGCTCGACCCCCGCCACGCCGCCGAGGAGGATGCCGAGCCCCCCCTGCGGACGTTCGAGGTACTTCGCCCCTTCCTGCGACGCCATCTTCCCGGCGACCTCGCTCATCGGCGTGAGGAGCGGGAGCGTGCCGTTCCGCTCGATCGTCTCGTATGCGACGCAGACGGCGCCCGACGCGGTCATGGCGTCGGTCAGCTCGCGCGAGGCCGCGAAGTGGAAGTACGTGAAGACGGTGTGGCGGTCGGTGATCAGGGAGTACTCGGACGGGAGCGGCTCCTTCACCTTGAGGATCATCTCCGCCTCGCCGAAGAGCGTCGCGCGGTCGACGACGCGCGCCCCCTCGGCCCGGAACGCCTCGTCGTCGAGCCCGACGCCGACCCCGGCCCCCTCCTCGACGAGCACCTCGTGGCCGTCGGCGACGAACGCGTTCACCCCGGCGGGGACCGCGGCGACGCGGTTCTCGAACTCCTTGATCTCCTTCGCGACGCCGACGATCATGGGGCTCCTCCGACCCGGCCACCGCCGAATCCGTTCCGGTGTTGCAAAGCGTGGAAGTCTAGCGTTCCGACGCCCGGTGCCAAGTCGAGGAATTCGCACGTCCCCCTTGCTTCCCCCCCATCCGAGCCGGTAAAACGCCCGTTCGGTCCGGGCGATTAGCTCAGTTGGCTAGAGCACCAGCTCGACAAGCTGGGGGTCGAAGGTTCAAGTCCTTCATCGCCCACCACTCCCCTCCCTCGCACGACGTCGCGCAGAGCCGCATCGGCTCGCACAGAACCGCACGGATCGCCGAACGGCGCGATCTCGACGTCGGCCTCCTCCCCCTCCTCGACGGCCCCCGTTTCGCACCGGCTCGCACTGGTTCGCACCTGCTCGCGCACGCGTTGCTGCAGGGGTTGCTGCACCTCTCCGCCGGTCCCGGTCGCGGCGGCGGCCGCGGATGAGCCGCCGAGGCTCGGGAGCCGCTCGACCGCGGCGGCCTCGTCGAGGAGCGTCAGGTGCGTGTAGTGCTCGAGCGTCGTCTCGACCTTCGCGTGCCGCATGATCCGCATCGCGAGCTGCGGCGGCGTGCCGAGCCGGGCGAGCATCGTCGCCGTCGTGGCCCGGAGCGCGTGGAAGTCGAGCACGCGCCCCTCGTCGTCCTCCCGGGCGATCTCGGCCCGCTCGAGGTCCCGACGGAACGTCTTGGCGGTCGGCATGGTCCGGAAGACGCGCGCCGACGGGAGGGACGTCGCCGGCCGGTGCGCTGCGAGGACCGCGACGACGTCCGGGTGCAGCGGGACGTGGTCCTCGCGCTTCGCCTTCCCGACCTCGGCGCGGACCCGCAGCCGGCCGGCGTCGAGGTCGACGTCGCCCCACGTGATCTTGCCGAGCTCGCCGCGGCGGAGCCCCGTCAGGACGGCCGTCAGGTAGACCGCGTGCCGCGGGTCCCATCCTCGGCCCTCGTGCTCGGCGTCCTGCTCCCGGGCGACGCGGAGCAGCGCCTCGATCTCCTCGAGCGCGAACGCGCGCCGCTCCCGCTTCCGGTCGGACCGCTCCTCGGCGCGCGGGACGGCCGACAGCGGGTTCTCGGCGAGGCGGCCGGTCGTGACGCACCAGCCCGCGAACGCAACGAGATCCTGCCGGTACGAGTTCCGCATCCGGGCGCTCGCCCGACGCTCCTCCCGGTCGACGATCCTCCGCCGGTCCTTCCCGCGCCCCTCGAAGCGGACGCGGTCGACCGTGTACGTGAGCCCCCGGAGGAACCGCGAAACCCCGTCGACGTCCAGCTCGGAGAGCCGGCCGGCGCCGAGGAAGGCGATCGCCCGTTCCACGTGGAGCCGCTTCGTCTGGACGTGCTGCGTGGCCTGGCCCGCGTCCTCGCAGTGGCGGACGTATGCCTCGACGTGCTCGGCGATCGGCCGCCGGTCCTCGTCGCGGAGTCGCTCGCTCCGGCCGTCGATGATCCCGGCGCGGCGGAGCGCGACGTGCTTCAGCCGCTCGGCGAGGATCTGCTCCGCCGTCCGGCGGTCGGTCGTCCGGGTGTTCTCGTGCCGGCGGCGTCCGGTCGCGTCGACCCACGAGATCCGCCACGGCCCGCCGCTCCCCCGCCGGTACAGGCTCCCGGCGCCGTTCGCGCGCTTCGGGCGTCGGCGGGTCGCCATCAGCGGCCTCCCCTCGCGCGACGGCGCCGCTGGCGAGGCACGAGCTCGAGGTCGAGCGCCTCGCACAGCTTCTCGATCGTCGAAGCCCGGATGTCCGCCTTCCCGTGGACGAAGCGCGAGAGCACGCCCTGGTCGATGCCCGTCTCGGCGCTGAGGGCGTACCGCGAACGGCCGCAGGTCTCGATCGCTTTCTTGAGGGCCTCGGTGACCATGCTGCGCACCCTACGCCGGTGCATGTTCTTCCGCAAGCTGATTCGCTTCATCATCGGTCGGAGCCCTCCACGGCCTTGAGGAGCCAGTCCTCGATCGCCTTCACGGGGTAGAGCGTCGTCGTCCCGAGCTTCACGCACGGGATCTCGCCGTTCGCGGTCCGGGTCCACAGCAGGCGCTCGGAGATCCCGAGCGCGGCCGCGGCTTCGGCGGGCCGGTACGCCAGGCGGCGGATCG
>JBICIB010000516.1:0-5130 GCA_043101415.1 Planctomycetota bacterium JB042
ATCTCGGCCGCCGACCCGAGGGGGCGGTGGTGGCCGTGAAGCCGATCCAGGAGATCGAGAAGGACGCCATCCGGTTGGCGCTCCAGGAGACCGGCGGGAATCGCGAGGAGGCGGCGCGCCGGCTCGGGATCTCCCGGGCGGCGTTCTACGTCAAGCTGAAGAAGTACGAGCTCTCGCGAGAGCTCCCGCCGTCGCGCCGACGCCGAAAGTCCTGATGGAAGACGGTTCCGTCCGGCTCCGAGACGTTCGGGGACGGAGCGCCCCCGATTCGATCCGTCCCGACGGTTTGCGCATGGGCGCGTTTCTTGCGATTCTCGGTGCATGTCCCTCCACGCGAAGATCCTCCCCGTCGTGCTCCTGCTGGCCCCTTCGACCGACGGCTCGGCCCAGGACGCGGCGTACCGCGTCTCCGGGCCGTCGCTCGCGAACCTCACGCTCGAGTCGGTCCGCCTCGTCGGGCCGTCGACGACCGAGGTCCCCGCACTCGTCGGCTGCCAGTTCCTGCCCCTGATCCCGTCGGGACACGCGGCGGTCCACGCCGCCGACCCGACGCGACCGCAGCCGGTCACCGTCGGTCCCGGCGTGCCGGCGCTCCGTCTCCCCGACCGGCCCGGCACGCTGATCGTCCACTACCGCCGGAGCGGTTCGACGTTCGGCTTCGCGGCCCTCCTCGGGGACGGTCGCGTCCGCGTCCTGCTGGAGCGTCCCGGCCTCGGCCCCGGTCAGACGATCGATCCGTTCGAGCCGATCGTCGGGGTCTCGCCGGACGCGACGCGGATCGCGGTCTCCGCGCCCGAGTTCGACGACGTCGGGTACACCGACGCCTGGCTCCTCGCGGTGAGGGGGACGCTCGCCGGCGGCGTCGTCGCGCGCGAGCTGACCGGTCCCGGCGACGACGAGGTCGACGGCATCAGCTTCACGTTCTTCCAGGGCGAGCTCTGGTGCGTCTTCGAGGACCGGCTCGCGAACTGTCCGGACGACGGCTCCGCGGGGCTCCAGGTCGTCGCGATCCCGCCCTCCGGCGGCTCGACGGCGCTGGAGACCTCGGAGGAGCTCCTCGTCTCGGCCGACGGGTCGACGCTCGTCTTCCTGGCCGGGATCGACGAGGCGCTCGCCGACCTGTACGTCGTCGACGCCGCCGGCATCCGGAACGTGACCGGGGCGCCGTCCGAGCTGACGCCGCCGGGCTGGATCCCCGAGGAGGAGCTCGGCCCGTACCTCGGCGTCTCGGCGGACGGTTCGGTCGTCGCCTTCCTGCGCGAGATCGCCGGGGAGGACGAGGTGTTCCTCCAGGCGACCGCGCCGGGGTCGACGCCGGTCCAGGTGACCGGGGACGCGATCTTCGACACGTCGATCGATAACCCGAGCGGGCTGCTCGGGGACGGGCTCGCGCGGTTCCGGTTCTTCGCCGACAGCGGCAACCAGAACGCGGACCTGTACCAGGCCGAACTCCTCCCGGGCGGCGGGCTCGCGACGAAGAACCTGACCCAGACGTCGGGCGTCTCGGCGCCGGTCTATCCGAACGCGGCGACGATCGATATCGAGACGTCGGTCGAGATGACGACCGGCCGGTCCGTGGTCGACGATCGGACGGGCGTCGGCGGGGGGTTCGACCTCCACCACGTCGACGGCGCCGGCGCGGGCGGACTCGTGCTCGCCGGATTGACCGCGCCGCCGGTCTGGTCGTCGGGACGAACGGGGAGGTACGTCGGCCGCGTGGAGCTGCCGGCGTTCGACCTCGTGGTGGAGGTCGACGGCGGAGCGGCGCCGCGGGCGGTGATCGCGCCTCCTCCCGGCGTCCGGTTCGACGAGGTGCGGGCGGGGACCGGAGGCCGGGTGATCCACTTCGTCGCCGACGTCGGCGGCCTCGACTTCGTCGGGTCGATCCACCGCGACACCGGCGCCCTCGCGCTCGCGCCGGGCGGGCCGTACGCGAACGCCGCGGGCGTCGGGTTCAGCGAGCAGGGGCGCATCCTGTTCTCCGCCGCCGGCGCCGGCGGGACGACGACGTACGCGGTCGCGGCCGACGGCTCGTTCACGGCGCCGGTCGGCGCGCCGTCGCCGATCGCGGGCTGGCTCGACTGAACGTTTCGATTCCGGAGCCTCGGGGATCCGGTTGCGAGACGCCTCCGTCCGTTCCGCGGCCGGGGGCGTCCTCGTGGGCGCCGGAGCGGGTTGGCACGCGGGGTGCATCGAGCCGTCGCGGACAGACACACTCCCCCTCTCCCTCAGGTAGGACCATGCTTCACAAGATCCTCGCGGCGACCGTCGCCTCCCTCCTCGGCCCCGCCGTCGCGACGGCGCAGATCACCTTCACGCCCGGCGCGGCGCTCCCGACCTTCCAGGAGCCCCAGGGCATGGCGAGCGGCGACTTCGACGGCGACGGCGACGCCGACGTGGTGGTCGCCAACAGCGACACGAACTCGCTCTCGCTCTTCCTCTCGAACGGCTCGACGCTGGTGGCGGCCGGATCGATCCCCGTCGGCGGTCAGGCGGAGGACGTGGTCGCCTTCGACATGGACGGCGACGGCGACCTCGACCTCGCCTCCGCGAACGGCAACACCCCGACCGTCTCGATCCTCGCGAACGGCGGCGCGGCGAACTTCTCGATCGTCGGCACCGCGACCGCGAGCACCAAGCCGCGCAGCATCACGGCCCGCGACCTCGACGGCGACGGCGACATCGACCTGGCGTGCGTGAACCGCGAGGCGAACAGCGTCTCGATCATCACCCAGACCGGCGGCGTCTTCACCACCATCGGGTCGTTCGCGGTTGGCGCCGACCCGCGCTGGGTCGCGGCCGGCGACCTCGACGGCGACGGCGACGCCGACCTCGCGGTGACGAACCACGACTCGAACACGGTGACGATCCACACGAACGGCGGGGCGGCGACGTTCACGACCGCGCTGACGATCGGGCTCACCCGTCCGAACGCCGTCGAGATGGCCGACATGGACGGCGACGGCGACGTCGATCTCCTCGTGTCGCGCGGCAACTCCGGGCAGAACGGGGTCACGGTCTACCGGAACGACGGCCCGCTCGTCCTGACCAGCCTCGGCCTCGCGGCGACCGGTCTCGACCCGCACGGGATGGCGGTCTTCGACGCGGACGGCGACGGCGACCTCGACGTGGCGACCGCGAACACCGACTCCGACTCGGTCACGCTCCTCGCCAACTCCGGGGCCGGCGCCCTCGCCGCGGCCGGCTCGTTCGCGGTCGGCAACGGCCCGTCCGACGTCGTCGCGGGGGACTTCGACCTCGACGGGGACCTCGACCTCGCCATCTCGAACGAGGACGGCAACACGATGACGCCGGCGACGAACGGCACCGTCCCGAGCTTCACGACGTACGGCGCGGGCTGCGGCGGCGCGGTCGTCCCGGCGCTCGCAGGCGCGGGGAACGCGGTCCTGAACGGCACCGTCACCCTGACCGCCACCGGCGCCCCGAACGCGTCGGCGCTCTTCCTGATCGGCGCGGCCCAGGCGAACGTCCCGTTCGCGGCCGGCTGCTCGCTCCTCGTGGGGAGCCTGGTCGGCGCGGGGACGCCGGTCACGATCGGCGCCAACGGTCAGCTCCTGATCGTGGGAACGATCCCGGCCACGTCGCCGCTGGTCTCGGTCTTCTTCCAGACGCTCGTCGCCGACGCGCAGGCTCCGAACGGCGCGTTCGGCGCGTCGAACGGGCTGGAGATGAACGTCCACTGAGCCGGGACGGAAGGCTCGGTCGAGCGGCCCGGCGCGGGGGAGACCCCTCGCCGGGCCGCTCGCATGAGGTCCGGGGGCCGGTGCCGGCGGGACGAAGCCTGGCGGTCGCTCAGCCGAGGCGGAGCCAGTCGTCGAGCGAGCGGACGCGGAAGACCTGGTTGGTCGACCGCGTGTCGCCGAGGGTGGCGGAGCCGGCGGGACCGTAGAGGTGGCCGGGGTAGAGGACGACGTCGTCGCCGAGGTGGGCGAGGCGTCGGTGGAGGGAGCGCCAGATCTCCTCCTTGTCGCCGCCCGGGAGGTCGGTCCGACCGCACCCCTGGAGGAAGAGCGTGTCGCCGGAGAGGAGCCGCCCGGCGACGCGGAAGCACTGGCTCCCCGGCGTGTGGCCCGGCGTGTGGAGCAGCTCGATCTCGACCTCCCCGACCTTCACCCGATCGCCGCTCTCGTGCGCGACGAGCGCGCTCGCCGGGACGTCGACCGTCTTCGTGATCCACTCGACCTCGGCCCGCTGGCAGTGGACCGGGACGTCGGCGGCGGCCAGCAGCTCGGGGAGACCCTCGACCTGCGCGAACCCGAGCAGGTCGCCTCCGACGTGGTCCGGGTGGTAGTGGGTCGCGAGCGCCCCGACGAGGCGCATCCCGTCCGCGGCGGCCGCGTCGAGGAGGCCCCGGACGTCCCAGGCCGGATCGATCGCGACGCACTCGCCGGTCGTCCGGTCGCCGACCAGGTAGACGAAGTTCACCATCTGGGCCGCCACCGGATCGTCGGCGGCGAAGTCGCGGCCGGCCAGGAGCTGTCGGAAGTAGAGCCGTTCGTCGTTCATCGCGGTCGAGCCTCCGGCCCTCGGCATACCGATCGAAGGGCGAGGAGGGAACTCCGACCGGCGCCCCTTGCGGGTCGCGGCCGAATCCGCTCGGGTGGACCGGATGCCGAAGATCACTCCCCGAAGCTCGTTCCTCGCCGCGCTGCTCCTCGTCTCGCTCCTCCCGTCGTGCGTCACCCGCCGGACGACCGATCCCGCCCGGACCGCGACCGAGCAGCTCCTGCTGTCGACCGCCGCCGACCGGGCGCTCGACGTCGTCGTCCCGTCGGAGGTGGCGGGCGACGCGCTCTGGGTGCGCGACGCGCACCTCGAGTCGTACGACCGGCCGTACGTCCTCGGCTCGCTCCGCGCTCGGCTCGCCGGGGCGGGGGCACGGCTGGTCGCCAAGGAGGAGGACGCGGCGACGGTCGTCGAGCCGCGGTCGGGTGCGCTGTCGATCGACGACGAAGCGTTCCTGATCGGGATCCCGTCGTTCGAGCTTCCGGTGCCGTTCGTCGCCACGCCCGTGACGACGCCGGAGCTCGCGCTCTTCAAGCGGCACCGGCGCGCCGGGATCGCGAAGCTCGCGGTCGCGGCCTACGCCGCGGACGGCCGACTCCTCGC